>NZ_PJBX01000002.1:0-9350 GCF_002836335.1 Psychrobacter sp. Sarcosine-02u-2
TCGTCTTAGACACCGATTGCGTCGGGCGGTTAGAAAGACTTGTTGCTTCTCAAAAAAGCTTGATAATCACTTTAAAGTATTCGATCTGGTGTTCTTCTATGTCAATTATGGCTACGTCTGATGCCAGCATACTTTTTGACACACCACCAATAATATGAGTGTTAGTGTTAATGCTAACTCTACTAATGCTTATCCACGTGGTAATACAACAGTTAGACTATCGCCTTATCAGCCAAACTATTCTGTTTCAATCGATGGGGTTAATTCATCACCGAATTCAAGTAGCAACGATACGATTTATATTGTTAACTTCAATCAAGCATTTGATTTAGGTTCTGTGATTAATGTTCGTAGCAATGGAATTGGATTTAATAAAGTAATTAAAGTCGAGTAGTAAGTTACTTGCTTTGGAGATAATTTCTTAAAAACCCCCAACCTCGCGTTGGGGGTTTTTGTATTCATAATCTCAATAACCAAATACAAGCAACTCAATCAGCAAAGTTTTGTAAAAGCGATTAGAATAGTCGGTTTCCTATGTTGCTAACATATTCAAAGTAAGCAGCATGTTTCATTTTTGATTGGGCGCACTATGTCAGACAATACCACGACTGCTACAGCAAGCATAAAGTCGAGCAAAAATCCTAAAAATTCACCAGTTGCGGCTGCTATTGATACCGCGACGTTATTGATCAAATGCCGCGATCAAGCGGGTATCGTACAGGCTGTATCTGAGTTTATACACCGTTATGGCGGCAATATTATCACTCTCGATCAGTATTCAACCGCTCATGAAGGCGGGCAGTACTTTATGCGTTTGGAGTTTGCGTTAGCAGGCTTGAGCGAAATTATGGATAACTTTGAAGCCAGCTTTGGGCATACGGTGGCTAAGCGCCATAATATGGCGTGGCGCTTGCATAATAATGCGATTAAAACCAAGGTTGGCATCTTAGTGTCAAAGTTTGACCATGCCTTGTTAGATTTACTGTGGCGGCATCAGCGCGGGTTACTCGATTGCGAGATTACCTGTGTCGTTAGTAATCACGAAGACTTGCGCCAAGCGGTAGAAAACTTTGGCATCACTTTTCATTATGTGCCAGTCACCAAGGATAACAAAGCCGAGGCAGAAGAGCAGATTCATACCTTGATGGCAGGCAATGATTTGCTGGTATTGGCGCGTTATATGCAGATTTTATCATCTGATTTTGTTAAGCGTTGGCCGATGCAAGTCATTAATATTCACCATTCATTTTTGCCCGCCTTTGTCGGTGCTGATCCTTATCGTCAGGCTTATGAAAAAGGCGTCAAGCTTATCGGAGCAACCGCGCACTATGTGACAGCTGAACTTGATCAAGGGCCTATCATTGAGCAAGATGTGCATCGGGTCACTCACCGTCAAGGAGTGGCAGAATTACGCGCTATTGGCCGTGATATCGAGCGTAATGTCTTAGCGCGCGCAGTAAATTGGCATGTACAAAATCGCGTGATTGTGGCAGGTAATAAAACCGTGGTTTTTAATTAGCTTTTTTTAAGACGGTGTTAAACCAAAATAAGAGCGTAAAAAAGGCCGCCAGTATTGGTATTTAATACTGGCGGCTTTTTTTAATCACACTACCACTATTACAGCACTGGATTTACAACAGCATCTCTAGCACAAACTTACTACCGACAAAGCCGATTGCTAATAAGATAAACGCATAAATGGTCATATTGGCAGCACGTTTACCACGCCATCCTGCGCGCCAATTACCCAATAATAATGCGCCAAACAACAGCCATGAGAGCACGCTAAAGACCGTTTTATGAGCAAGGTGCTGTGCCAACAAATCTTCTACATAAACAAAACCAATGCCTAGCGCGATACTCAATAAGACAAAGCCGACCAATAGCATATCGAACAATAAACTTTCCATGCTCTGCAAGGACGGCAGTTTATTGACCCAAAAGCGATGAATCGACTGGTGTTTCAGCTCGCGTATTTGTAAGCGCAAAAATAGCGCTTGCAGCGCTGCCATCAGCAGCACACAATAGGCGGCAAGTGATAGTAAGATATGCGCCTCTAACCCGACGCTGATGTCTGTAATCGGACGATAGGGCGCGCGGCCGATATAACCGACAATCATCCCGATTAATGCCGTCGGTGCTGCTAAAATACCGAGGCTGACGATAGGGCGGTATAAGCTAAAAATAACGTAGAAAAATAAGAAAAATAAACTGATCAGGCTAATGGTATTAAACAAGTTGAAATTTAGCCCATAAAGCGTGACCACATGCGGATAGAGTAGTGCGGCATGTGCGAGCATGCCGACGACCAATAAACCTAAGCTTACGCCCTTGTGGATAGGTTTATCGTGAATCAGCGCCCAACCAATGTAGATGCTGACCAAAATATAAACCATGCCAGCCAGTAAAAATGCAAGTTGCAAGATAAAAAACCTCATCTCATGATGAGCGCAAAAACGCCGCTCAATTGAATGCTAAAATGGTATTATCAGAATGATTAGAATAATCATCCAATTTATCATAAAATGGCAAGCAATTGAGCGCCATCTTACGGATTGATTATAGCGCTTGTAGCACAGCAGCGCTTATTAGAAAAATGCCATTTGCAAAACGACTATAAGCTTTGTGGTCTCTTAATGCTATAGTGTTGATAATATGCTACTTTTTATCATTAATTTTATAAAATACTGCTTGATCGTTTGTAGCATCGCCAAACCATATAAATCAGCAAGCAACGCTGAACCAAATTTGACGACGTATTGTTGTCATAGTGTTTTTATCAAGAACCGCTTTTACCAAGAATTGCTTTTATCAAAGATTGTTTTCACTAAGAATTATTTTAATTGAGAGTTATTTATGTTTGATACCTTAACCGAACGCTTATCATCGAGCCTGCGTAATATCGCCGGTACTGGGCAGTTGACCGAAGATAATATCAAAGACACGCTGCGCGAAGTGCGCATGGCGCTGTTAGAAGCCGACGTCGCGCTGCCAGTGACGCGTGATTTTGTCAAACGTGTCAAAGAGCAAGCGCTTGGCGCAGAAGTGCTCAAAGAGTTGGCGCCAGGACAAGCCTTTGTCAAAATCGTCCATGACGAGCTGACCGAAATGATGGGCAGTGCCAATCAGCAGCTTGAGATGACGGGTAAACCGCCGGTTGTTTATCTGCTAGCAGGCTTGCAAGGGGCGGGTAAAACCACCACCGCTGGTAAATTGGCGAAATTCTTACAAGAACGTCATAAGAAAAAGGTGATGCTGGTTTCTGCCGACGTCTACCGTCCAGCGGCAATTGCTCAGCTTGAGCAAGTAGCAGGACAAGTCAATGCCAAGTTTGTCAATTCAACAGTTGATGAAAATCCGATTGATATCGCCCGCCGCGCTATCGAAGAAGCTAAAATCCAATATCAAGATATTTTGATTATCGATACGGCTGGTCGTCTGGCTATCGATGAGACCATGATGGCTGAAATCAAGGCGTTAACCGCGGCGGTCAACCCGTCTGAAACCTTGTTTGTCGTCGATGCCATGACCGGGCAAGATGCGGCCAATACCGCCAAAGCCTTTAACGATGCGCTGCCATTGACTGGCGTTATCTTAACCAAGACCGACGGTGATGCGCGCGGCGGTGCAGCATTGTCTGTACGCGCCATTACGGGTAAACCGATTAAGTTTTTAGGTCGCGGTGAGAAACTTGACGCGCTCGAGCTATTCCACCCTGAGCGTATCGCTCAGCGTATTCTTGGCATGGGTGACGTCTTAAGCTTAGTTGAAGAAGTCGAGCAAAAAATCGACCGTGATAAAGCCGAAAAAATGGCGAAAAAGATGCAAAAGGGCGGCGACTTCGACCTTGAGGATTTATTGACCCAGTTTCAGCAAATGAAAAGCATGGGCGGCATGGCAGGTTTCTTAGATAAAATGCCTGGTATGGGCGGCTCTGACATGCAAAAAGCCGTGCAAGACGCTAAGCCTGAAGAAAAAGTACGTGAAATGGAAGCCTTGATTAATTCAATGACGCCGTTTGAGCGTAAGAATCCAGATAAGATTAATCCAAGCCGCAAGCGCCGTATTGCCGCAGGTTCGGGTCGTGAAATTCAAGACGTCAATCGTTTGCTCAAGCAGCACAAGCAAATGGCAAAAATGATGAAAATGATTTCTAAACCTGAAGGTATCAGTAAAATGATGAAATCGATGCAAGGCTTGATGGGCGGCGGCGGTGCTGGCGGCGGCGGTCCGTTATTTGGCGGCGGTCAGCAAGGCGGTGCCAAAGATGTGAATCCCGCGCAGATGGCAAAGCAGATGGGACTGGATCCAAACAATATGCCGAGCACTGAAGAGATGCAAAAACAGATGCAAGAGCTACAAAACCAAGCGCCAAAGAAGTTTAAAACGCGCTTTTAAGCAATAACCGTTTGGATTAGCACAGTTGTTACGTCTTAATATCTTTACGTTTTCATGAAAACCCCAAGCTAACATCGCTGTGGGGTTTTTTATGTCTGGCGTATTTGCATAAATATTGATGGATGCACTAGGAAAATTTAGAAATTAATAAAATTCTTTTATCCTAAATGCTATGATAGGCGCTGATTGATGAGCGCATGTTTTGTGGTATTAAGAAAATAAGCCGAGGTAATGATGTTTTTAGCAATGGATACCGTATTTGAGCAGTGTTCGATCGCGATTTTAGATGCCAATGGTCAGGTGCTATCGAGTCATACCGAACAAGGTAAACGTGAGCAAACTCAGCACATTTTGCCAATGATTGATGCGGCCTTATCTGAGGCTAATCTGCGTCTTACTGATATAAAAGCATTGATATTCAACCGTGGTCCTGGTGCTTTTAGCGGTATCAGAATCAATACAGCGGTGGTGCAAGCCTTATCTGTCGCCCACGATATTCCTTGTGTCGGTGTTTCTAGCTTACAAGCCATTGCCCAGTGTGCGTATCAAAGGTATGGTTTGACCCAAGTTTATAGCGCGCTTGATGCGCGTATGCAGCAAGTATATTTTGGGCAATATGCGCTAATAGACCATATTATGCAACCCGTTGTGCAAGAAAATGGCGAAGATACCGAGCGCTTACTTGATTATGACAGCCAAACCGCTGCTAATCTTCCTATCGCCGGTAATGGTGCACCGCTACTAAAAATGCATGACGAACAAATTCTCCATGAAGAGGTTTGGCCAGATGCGGTAGTGATTGGACAATTGGGTATCGCTCAATTCATACAGACAGGCGGTAGCGATGCCGCTAATGCCTTACCAAAGTACTTGCGCAATCAAGCATGGAAAACGCTAAAAGAGCAAGGTAAGGCATAGTGCTTACATGATGATTCGTAAGCAATGCACTTTGTACTTCTACGTATAAACGATTATAAAAGCAACAACAATATAAAACAGCGGCTAGCGCTGTTTTTTTAGGGAAGCAACTGTGGATATACTGTTATTAATCCAAGCGCTCATTATGGGTATCGTTGAAGGTATCACGGAGTTTTTACCCATTTCTAGTACGGGGTATTTAATTTTATCAGCCGATTTGATGAGCTTTTGGACTAAGGAAAAAGTTGATTTGTTTGTGGTGGTAGTCCAGCTTGGTGCTATCTTAGCGGTCATTTATGATTACTGGGGCAGGCTGTGGCAAGCGCTGATGGGGCTACTGACCGGTAAAGCAGAAGGTATGAGTAATCCAAGGCAGCTTGGTTTAAGCTTAATTGTGGCGACCATTCCGGTAATGATTGTAGGTTTTACCTTTGCAGACGAGATTAAGGCGTATTTGTTTAACCCTATCGTGGTAGCGATTATGCTGATTGTCGGCGGTCTGCTGATATTTTATGTCGAAAATCGACCTAAAACGATTATTGCCCAAGAAGCAGAAGACGTCAGTCTAAAAACAGCGTTAATGATTGGTTTGATGCAGTGTCTGGCTTTGATACCCGGAACCTCACGCTCAGGTGCGACGATCATTGGCGCCCTCTGGCTTGGCGTGTCGCGCAAAGCTTCGGCGGAATTTTCTTTCTTTTTAGGCATACCTGTCATTGTTGGCGCGGCATTGTTGGATTTACTAAAGCACCATGATGTATTGACCAGTAGCGAAGACTGGCTGGTATTGGGTATAGGCACCGTGGTGTCATTTGTCGTGGCGTTACTTTGTATTCGCCTATTGGTCGCTTGGGTTAGCCGTCGCGATTTCAAAATTTTTGCATGGCTACGCATTATTACCGGCATCATCGTATTGGTCGCCGCTTGGGGTTTTGGCTATCAGATGGCAGGCTAAGTTTTAACGATGTGGCGTTATCATTTTCAACTGGGTTAACGGTAACGTTTTAAACCGTAAAGTATTAAAAGGGAGGGCAATCATGAGCAGTTTGCAACAAACATCAAGCGATTTTATGCATTGCCAGCTTTTTTATGTTAATGAAGCCCAACAAGCGCAAATCGCCAGCCTAAAAGCGCTGGTAGTGAAACATCAATTGCCTATTGTTCTAAACATTGAGTTGTTTAGCGAAAAGCTCAATCAAAAACGTCGCCAGCAATTAAGCCAGCATTCTATCCAGCCTATCTTAGTATTAGATGAAAAAGATAAGCTATCATGGCTGAGCGATGGGCTGAGCGTGGCGCCCGAATGGGATAAGCTACAACGCCGAGTGGTGAGTGCCGGGCGTAAGTCTGAGTTACTGCTACAAGCTGCTAAAATTACAGCGGATAGCACGGTCATTGATGCGACCGCAGGCTTTGGGCATGACAGCCTCATATTAGCCAGTACTGGCGCTCAAGTCATTATGCTTGAGGAGCAGCCCTTGATGGCGCTGTTTTTGATAGCTGAACAGCAGCGGATGAGTACGCTACCAAATTGGCAAAAGCTGATGAGCCGACTACAGATTATTAATGTCGATGCGCTTAGTTATTTTGAAAGTATTGATTTTGCAGATTCTAGTAATGGTTCGACCGCTGATAGCTATCAAACTATTGATGTGGTATATCTCGATCCTATGTTTCCAGAGGATAGCTATCAAGATAGCAAAACGGGTAAAGGCGCGAAAGTGGGTAAGCATATGCAAGCCTTGCACCAATTGGCACGTCCGCCAACGCTAGAAGATGAGTCGCAATTGCTCCAAAGTGCACAAGCGGTTGTCAGTCAAGGTGCAGGACAAGGCCGCGTCGTCGTCAAGCGTCCGCAGCTTGCACCATTACTGGCGCATCAACAACCGAGTGAAAGCTGGCATAATGAAGCGGTACGCTTTGATGGTTATTTCGTTTAAAAGACCTTTCGTTATCATGCATGGACTCAGTTAATCAGTTTGAGTGTTTAGAATACAAAGATTTAGAAGTGGTGGATTTAATAGTAATGGATTCAGGAGAAAAGGATGTCAACGATTATAATTTGGGTCATTGGTGCAGGCTTATTACTGATGAATATTGCGTTGCGAACAGAAGTTTTACAGCTCAAAGCCCACCTAAAAGCGCTTAGGAATCCAAAAGAACAAATGGACTACTTACGGCAGCAAGCAAAGCTTAGCCAAAATAATAAGATGGCATCCATTAAGGCATTACGCAAGCAATATCCTGAGTTGTCACTCATTGAAGCCAACAACTTATGGCAACAAATCCAATAGCTCGCCAATCCTTTCGCTTCTATTCGCTTAACCTAGCAGCCTGCAAAAAAGTATATAAAATTTCTATAGATGATAATAAAACGCCATGACATTTAACGACAAATTACAAGCCTACCTGCAATTAACGCGCTTTGATAAACCTGTAGGTATCGAGCTGTTGCTCTGGCCAACGCTCTGGGGGGTAATGCTGGCGGCGATGGGACAGGCGCAGCAGCAAGGGGCAACGGCAGGTTTGCCGAGTCTAAAGATATTTGTATTATTTGCACTGGGCGCGATTTTTATGCGCGCGGCAGGCTGTGCAATCAATGATTTTGCTGATCGCAAGGTCGACGGTCATGTCAGCCGCACCAAAGGCCGTCCATTAGCGGACGGGCGTTTATCCGCTAAAGAAGCCATTGCTGCTTTTTCAGTATTGGTATTGCTGAGTGCCAGTTTGTTATTCTTTTTGCCTATTGCGGTATTCTACTGGTCGCTTGGCGCCGTTATATTGGCGTTTATTTATCCCTTTATGAAGCGTTTTACCCATTTGCCGCAAGTCTTTTTAGCGGCAGCGTTTGGTTGGGCGATACCGATGGCCTATGTCGCGATACAAGGCGCGCCTGATATCTGGTGTTGGTTACTGTTTATCGCTTATATGTGCTGGACCGTGGCTTATGATACCCAGTACGCGATGGCAGATCGTGAGGATGATTTAAAAATAGGGGTCAAATCAACGGCGATATTATTTGGTCGCTACGATGTGATTATCATCTCGCTGCTACAAACCGCATTTTTACTTATTATGGGTGCGGTCATGTGGCATTACTTTGCGCCAACCAGTGTAGGCGTGATACCAGTATTTGGCTTGGCGCTCGTGGCAATGATGTTTGCCAAGCAGAACAGCGCTTGTGCCAGTCGTCAAGCACTGGCCTGTTTTCAGGCATTTTTGGCCAATATATGGGTAGGGCGTTACGTCTTTGCTCTTATCGCAATCGCGTGTTTATGGACGACTTTTAATGGATAACTTTAAGAAGCTCTCAAAGTCAAAAGCTAGAAAGGTATCTGATGTTAATGCACCAGTTATCGATTATCATGCAAAACTAGCTGAACATGGCTTAACACGTGCACAAGTCATCGAAACTGAGCGTAAACTGGCGAAATTTGCCAATACCATGGATTCGCTCGTACGTATTCCTTTTACCAAACAAGGCATGGGGGCGGATGCGGCACTGTCGACCATTCCGCTGGCGGGAGATTTGGCAGGTCTTGCTTTGACCAGCTATGCTTTTATATTAGGTCGGCAGTTGGGCGTACCGGCGCATAAAATGACCCCAGCGGTTAGGTTGGCGCTGATTGATATGGTGGTTGGTATCGTACCGGGGATTGGCACAGTGCTCGATATCTTTATTCGGCCAAGTCGTAAGACATTGACTATCGTCCACGAGCATCTACACGATGAATATGGCATCACCGAAACCATGCATATGGATCGGCCGTTTTTGCATCAATCATTAGAAGATAGACAGCAGCAAAGTCGCTTTGCGTTCTTTTGGCGTAATCCTATCGTTGCTTGGCTATACCTGCATATTCCTGATCTATTGGGATTAATCGTTATTGTGGTTATTGGTTGGGGCTTATGGGCGCTGATAAGCTGGCTGGTCGGTCTGTTTAGCAAGACCACTGGTTTTGGTTAAAGGTAAAGTAGAGTAAAAAAGGCGGCAAATATGATAAGTATTTGCCGCCTTTTTTAGGGTTTAATTT
>NZ_PJBX01000003.1:0-9260 GCF_002836335.1 Psychrobacter sp. Sarcosine-02u-2
AGAAGGTAATAACTGTCGCCTTAGACACCGATTGCGACGAGCCGTTCGAAAGACCTGTTGTTTCTCTAAGAAGCTCGATAATCACTTCAAAGTGTTTGATATGGTGTTCTTTTACATCAATTATGGTTACGTCTGATGCCGGCATACTTTTTAGAACACCACCAGGTATTTTTATTGAATGTCTATATAAATTAAATATCTAGATAAAAAGTAACTCGCTGTATGCGCGCTTACAAGCTTATGTTTTATGGATTTCTATCACTGCTATTGTTGGTAGCATAGCATAATCAAATAGTAAGACAGGTTGCTTTACGATAGTCAATTTGCAAGAAGACCCAGACCTGAAATAGCATTCTGCCGCTATAAATTAACAAGATATTTTGAATTGTATTTTACATGCTTTGCCATTTAAGCTATTGTTAATAAATAATTAAATAAGCACGGTTTATGTTTTCAATAAAATAAGACTGTGCTATAATTATGCCCTTTTTGGTATACCTGCGAAAGAGAGAATTCACATGGTTGTTATTCGTTTAGCACGGGGCGGTGCCAAGAAACGCCCATTTTATCAAGTAGTTGTTGCTGATCAACGCCGCGCGCGTGACGGTCGTTACATTGAAAACATTGGCTTTTTTAACCCGCTCGCTAAAGAGTCTGAAGAAGCAGTACGCCTAAACATGGAAGCGTACGATGCGTGGATCGCTAAAGGTGCACAACCTTCAGATCGCGTTGCTTCATTAGCAAAAGCTTATAACAAGTCTGCCGCTCAAACTGAAGCAACTGCTTAAGTTTGTACCGTCACTGAGGCGCTGATAGCTGGTCTATGGCAGTCTCAACAGACTTTAGAAAACATAGCGTAACTGGTTTGACCAGGGTGCGCCATTAACTGTTTATTACTTTTGATTGCGCTTAGCGCTGTTGATTGAGCTGTATTTACCCTTGTTCTTTAGTCATTGCTTTATCTATCATTGTTGTTTTAGTCATCGTTAGGTTAGCCGTTATGTCATCTGTTCCAAACGCTAGTGCACTTATGAAAATCGGCCAGCTAAAAAAGCCTTATGGCATTAAAGGCTGGCTGTGGGTATTTAGTGACACGGATGATCGCACGGCAATCTTTGACATGCAGCCTTGGTGGATGAAAACTGCTACTGGCATGAAGCCTTTAACTGTAAAGGCGTGGCGCGAGCAAGGGACGGGCATTGTCGCTCAATTTGAACAAGTCCCTGATCGTAACGTTGCAGAGACCATGAATGGCGTGACCATTTGGGTTGAGCAAAACGTTTTGCCAGAAACCGGTGAAGATGAATATTATTGGTCAGATTTGGTTGGCCTGCGCGTGATAAACGAGCAGGACGAAAACTTAGGCGATATTACTGAAATGTTTGAAACCGGAGCCCATGACATCATGCGTGTCGCGGCAACGTCAGACAGTTTAGATGCCGAGGAGCGCCTGATACCTTGGCATAAGCAAACGGTGATTGAGGTCGATTTGGCTGAGAAAACCGTGCTTGTGGCATGGCAAAGTGATTATTAATCGTAATTTCTTTTGATTGATAAAAACGTCATTCACGCAGTGTTTATGCAAGTAGAGATCTGATGTATTTTGCCGTGATTAGTATTTTCCCTGAAATGTTTGCCACGATTCGTGAGTTTGGAATCACGGGACGGGCAGTCACTCAGGAGCAAGTCACGATTGAATGCATCAATCCACGTGATTATACCACGGATAATTATCGCCGTATTGATGAGCGCCCGTATGGTGGCGGCCCTGGCATGGTGATGATGGCTGAGCCATTATCCCAAGCGATTGAGGATGCCCGCCTGCGTGCCAGTCAGCACGGTTGCCGTGTCGACAGTGCGCACTGTCCGGTGATTTATATGTCACCACAAGGACAGACGCTGAGCGAGATTAGGGTGGTCAGCATGACTGAGTATGACGGCATGATTTTATTATGTGGTCGTTACGAAGGTATTGATGAGCGCTTACTGACGCAGTATGTCGATATGGAAATATCACTTGGTGATTATGTGTTGACCGGTGGCGAGCTACCAGCAATGGTGCTCATGGATAGTGTGATACGTCGTCTGCCTGATATTATGGGTGATGATAAATCCGCTGAGCAAGACTCGTTTGTCGATGGTTTGCTTGATTGTCCGCACTATACCAAGCCGCATGAATTTGCTGGGTTGGCGGTCCCTGAAGTTCTACTTTCAGGTCATCATAGCAATATCGCTAAGTGGCGCTTTAGCCAACAGGTCGAACGTACGCAAGCGCGGCGTCCAGATTTATGGCAAGCGTTTACGCCAACGGTCGAGCAAGCAAAGTGGCTCAAAGCATTGGCAAAAGCAGATAAAAAATAGCGTTAATAGCGGTTAAAAACATAAACAGTTAAGCAATAATATTTTGAGCAACAATAAAACGTGTCATAGCATCATGGCCGTTGGTCATAACCCATTTACGTTGTAGTTATTATTAATCCAAGATATTAATAATAGCTATGATTCATTATTACAAACAGGTGATATGCGTCAAGCCTCTATTATCTAATGTGAGGAGATAACTCTCATGAGCAACAAGCATCCATTGGTTCAGGTCATCGAAAATGCGCAATTGATTGAGCGCCCAAGCTTTGCACCCGGCGATACCGTTGTGGTTCAAGTAAAAGTACGTGAAGGTGAGCGTGAGCGTTTACAGGCTTTTGAAGGCGTTGTAATTGCTAAGCGTAACCGCGGTCTAAACTCAGCGTTTACCGTACGTAAAATCTCAAGCGGTGTTGGTGTAGAACGTGCATTCCAATTGCATTCACCAATCATTGATAGCATCGAAGTGAAACGCCGTGGCGCAGTTCGCCGTGCGAAACTATACTACTTACGTGAGCGTTCTGGTAAATCAGCCCGTATCCGCGAAAAACTTGGTGCTCGTCCAGCTGCAAACAAAAAAACTGACGCTGGCGTACCTAAAGCAGTTGATACTGCTCCTGGTATTTAAGAACCAGTTTGCTTTGCTGCGCTTAGTCGTCTGATTGGACGCTTGATGCTTGGCAAGGCGAAAGTAGATACAAGCCCTTATTCATAGGTTTATTTATAAATAAGCGGGCCATACCAAAAAAGACAAAACCCCAATCTGTGCTTATGCCAGATTGGGGTTTTTGTTTCTGCCGCTTTTATTTAGGCTTTAATTGCTGCTTTCATGCTGTTTTCATTAAAGATTTGCGTGACATGTTGGCTTTCAATGTTTTAGGTCTCAATATTGTCTACGCGGCTGGTTTGGTCTTTAGACTTACTGTACTTACGCAGTCGAATATAAAGAGTCTTAGTAACAGTAGCGACGACTTTTTGTTGCTCATCGACGATATCGACGCTGTATTCACGAAAGACGGGCTCGCCATCCTTTGCCAACTCTTGAATAGCGATTACTTCAGCACTGCTAACCTTGATCCTTGCGGTGACTTTGCTCTTACCCGGCGCGATAAATTCAATATGTGAGCTTTTATCCCATACTACGTAGCTGCTGCCCAATTGGTGCATAAGCATCAGCATATAAAACGGATCTACCATCGAGTATAAGCTGCCCCCAAACTGGGTGCCGACGATGTTTTTGTTTAAATTATTTAAGCCCATGCTGACCACGCATAAACCTTGATCTAAATTCATGTGTTCAATCTTGATACCAGCGCCGATGTAGGGCGCATAAGTGTTGATACGCAGTTTAAGCAAGTAGGGCGTCAGTAATGGCATGATATTTTTTTTCGCGTTACGTTTAAGCGTTTCAAGTCTTTTAGGCAGTAAATTCATCAATATTTCCTATTCCCTTTTTAGATATTGCTAGTCTGATGGTATGAGTTATTTTTATTGTATTAAGTTAAGTATGACTGCAAGGATTGTTGCTTATAAGGTAAGTTTTCAAGCAATGAGTCATAAAAAGATATTTATCATAGTGAAAAACCATGAAGCTCGCCAGTTTTAAAGCGTAACGAAACGGCAAATGCGACGATAAAGCCATTATCTTGTTTGCATTCATTACCATTTTCTAAGTGTGAACGATTGAGTCATAAAAAATATTTTTCATAACGATGCGGGTAGTATCTTTTAATGGCGAAAGTCTCGCATTATCTTTAACGATGTCTTACAATAGCGGGATTTTGTTTTGGGCGGTTTAATATTTACTCGATATTAGGATAATAACGCCGCTCAAACCTCAGTTGACATAAGGAAATGTGATGAGTGGTACACAGCTTCCCACCTCAGGGCGCAACCCGCAGCAACCAATCTCTTCTGATAATGACGATTTGCAAAGCAGCTATGTAGAGTTACATAAGCCCAGCGCTAGCTTTAAAAATCGTAATGCCTACCTCAATCATGAACTGCAAATCATGCAACCAAAACGTTGGCGTGCTAATTTGCCGTTCCGCGATTATCGTTTTGAGTATGAAGATACGATTCCGGCAATGGCAGCGACCATCGGTAAAGTGGTGATGGTGGGCGCCATTGCTGCAACCTTTGCTGGTCCGCTTGGTTTGGGCGATGCCTTTGTGCTAGAAAACGTGCGTTATGAATTGCTTATCGTGGCGTTTTTTGTGATTTTATTCTCAGGCTTCCTGCTACCGACTGCTAACCTTGCTGGTACGCACGGCCCACTGATTCCACTGATTCCTATCGTCGTTGCCGCGGGTGGTCATCCGATGGCCTTTGGTCTACTAATCGGTGCTTTTGGTTTGCTACTTGCCATTAGTAAAGGCGGCAGTCTGCTAGCGAACTTGACCAGTAAAGGCGTGTGCGGCGGCCTACTGCTGTATTTGGGCTTTATCGGCACCACCTCCCAAGTCAAAAACCTATTTGCTTGGGCAGAGGGCATTGGCATGTCACATATTGCCTTTGTGGTGATTCTACTGACGATTATCTTATATGCACTGTTAGAGAATTATCAAAAACGCTGGCTTGCAGTGCCACTCAGTTGTTTGTTAGGTGGCGGTGTTGCCTTTGCGATGGGCGCGCCTTTTACCTTTAAAACCGCACCCGGCCTACCAAATATGAATCCAATGTATTGGTGGGGCGAAAATACTGGTTGGATGTTAGGCTTGCCGACTGTCGAAAGCTTTATCGTGGTGTTGCCATTTGCGGTGTTGGCCGTTGCTATGTGGTCGCCGGATTTTTTAGGTCATCAAGTCTTTCAAAAAATAAGCTATCCAAAACGTACTGAGCGCGTGCTGATGGATATTGATGATACCATGACCAGCGCCTCTATTCGTCAGGTGGCAGGCTCTGTGCTTGGCGGTGCTAACTTCGCTTCTTCATGGGGCACCTATATTGTACCAGCGGCAATTGCGAAGCGTCCTATTCCAGCCGGTGCGGTATTAACGGGATTATTCTGTATTATTGCTGGTGTTTGGGGTTACCCCATGGATTTAGCCATTTGGGAGCCGGTAATGTGTGTGGCATTGATTGTTGGTGTCTTTATCCCGCTACTTGAAGCGGGCATGGAGATGACCCGCGAAGGTAAAACCACGCAGTCTGCGGCGATTGTCGTCTTTGCTTCTGCCTTGGTCAATCCAGCCTTTGGTTGGTCGATTACTTTGGTACTGGATAACTTAGGCTTGATTGGTTCAAAAGAGCGCAGTGCCAGCTTAACAAAAATGAGTCGCTGGATTATTCCTGTGGTGACCTTTGTCATTTTAACCACAGTGATGGCTATCGTCGGCATGTTGCCCGGTATTCCAGCGCTTTTGCCAAACTTCCGTCACTAGATTTTTAACGTTTTCCATAAAAAGCCAGCCTCGATGCTGGCTTTTTTTATGACTTTGGTTAAGCCAATTTTAGGCTTGCAAAATGCCCGCTGTTGCCCCATAAATATGATATTACTTACGTTTTTACAGTGTGCTGTTTTTACTCTGTACTAACGTTAAAGCCCTAATTTAAGAGTCAAAAATTCTATGGTCAATGTCTCCGCATCGAGTCCCGTCGACGATAAAAAAGCCCGCCTAAAGCATTTAATCCAGCGCCTGCCAAATCTGCCAGGGGTGTATAAAATGCTGGGTAAAAATGGCGATATTCTCTATGTTGGCAAAGCCAAATCGCTGAAAAGTCGTGTCAACAGTTACTTTGCTAAGACCATTGACCATCCAAAAACGCGGGCATTGGTGGCGCGGATTCATAATATCGAAACCATTATTACTCGTAGCGAAACTGAGGCGCTATTACTCGAGCAAAACCTGATTAAAGAGCATCGTCCGCCTTATAATGTGTTACTGCGCGATGATAAATCTTACCTTTATGTGTTTATCTCAGCGGATAAGCCCTATCCAAGATTGGCTTATGGGCGCGGTAAGGGCAATCATCAAAAAGGTCGTTTTTTTGGGCCGTTTCCGTCGGCACATGCGGCGAAAGAGACGTTGGTGCTGATGCAAAAAATGTTCCAGATGCGCCAATGTACCAATACTTTTTTTAAACAGCGTAAGCGCCCGTGCCTTGAGTATCAGATTAAGCGTTGCCGTGCGCCCTGCGTGGGTTTGGTATCGCCAGAAGAATACGCCGAGGACGTCAATAATACCATTCGATTTTTAAAAGGTGATTCGAGTGACATTCATCAGACGTTAATTAAAAAAATGGAGAGCGCAGCGGAAGCCTTAGACTTTGAAAAGGCGGTCTTTTATCGTGATCAGCTCTCTATGCTGCGCGAAGTCCAAGCGAAGCAAGCCGTCTATACCGTAGAAGGTGAGGCGGATGTGATTGCGATTGCCAGTCAGGCGGGCATGACCTGTGTCAATGTGCTGACTGTGCGCGGCGGGCGTGTGCTTGGCGGTAAAAACTATTTTCCCGATATCGATAGCAGTGAGCCACTTGCCGATAATTTATCGGCATTTATTACTTCGTTTTATTTTCAAGTAACCGATGATTTGCCAGCTGAGATTATACTCAGCCATGAGCTGCCGGATCAAACAGCTGTTAGTGAAGCATTGATAACCCACTTTGGCAGTAAGACGGTCATTAAAACCAACGTTCGCGAGCACCGCGCTGAATGGTTAGATTTGGCCAAACTCAATGCCAATAATGCCCTAAAAACCAAGCTCGGCGATTATCTAGAATTGCATGCCCGCTTTGGGGCACTGAAAGACGTTTTAGCTGATGTCACCGATAGAACCATTGACCGTATCGAGTGTTTTGATATCTCGCATACCATGGGCGAGGCGACCATCGGTAGCTGCGTGGTCTTTGACCAAGGTGGTTCGCGTCGCCGTGATTATCGTCAGTATGCGATTCATGATATTCAAGGTGGTGATGACTATGCGGCGATGAAGCAAGTGCTGACGCGGCGTTATAAGAAGCAGCCATTGCCGGATTTATTGCTGATTGATGGTGGTAAAGGTCAACTTGGTATTGCTAAAGAAGTACTCACAGAGTTGGGAATTCTTAATGATACGTTGCTCATTAGTGTAGCAAAGGGTGAAGGGCGTAAAGCAGGCTTGGAAGTATTGCACTTTATCGATCATGAGCCGCTTGATTTGCCGATGGATAGCAAAGCGCTGCATTTATTGATGCATATTCGCGATGAAGCGCATCGGTTTGCTATTACCGCGCACCGTAAAAAGCGCGATAAACGCCGTTCCTCATCGGTGCTAGAAGTCATACCGGGGCTGGGTGAAAAGCGTCGCCGTGACCTGCTTAATCACTTTGGCGGTATGCAGCAATTGCTTGGTGCGTCGCAGCAAGAGCTGGCTGGCGTGCAGGGGATTGGTCCGGTATTAGCGAAAACGATTTATAAAGTGCTGCATGAGTAGTTTAAGCAGTATGGGGTAAATTTAAGTTTGTGCTCATAAAGCCCAACAATAAAAAAAGCTGTCTTAGAATTATCTAGGACAGCTTTTTTTATTTTAATAAACTACAATTATTATTCGGTATTTTCCCTTTTATAAGTCACAAACCTAAAATCTAAGCCACTTTTTTCATCGTGTTTTTGCTCAGATTCTGCTGCGGCTACAAACTCATTTGGCAGTTCGGGATAAAAGGCATCGCCATCTTTAATATCAGTATCGACATGCGTCAGCTCGATGCGGTCGGTATACATCATCGCCTCACTAAAGACCCGCTCGCCGCCAATCACCCAAATGGTATCAAGGTGCGCACCATGAGCAAGGCTGGCCGCTTGTGTCAGCGCATCGTCTAAATTATGCATCACATACGCTTTTTCACTACCGACCAAGTTATTTTGCTCTGCGTAGTCTAGTTGGGTCGTGATAATAAAGCTGATACGTTTTGGTAGCGGCTTGCTGCCCATCGACTCAAAGGTTTTACGACCCATGATGACGATACCTTGTATCGTGCCGTCACTTTGTTTGGTCGTCATATTTTTGAAATGCTGCAAGTCAGCTGAGATATGCCACGGCAGATCATTCCCTTTGCCGATACAGCGATTGCGACTGATAGCCGCGATTTGGGCAACTTCGGTATTGGCATAGCTCATAACCTATCCTTTTTATGGTCTTTTAAAAGTAAAGTTTAAACAGCAACCTTGGCTTTAATAGCTGGATGCGACTCATAACCTTCAACGCTGATATCGTCAAAGCTAAAGGCAAAAATATCTTTGATGTCAGGGTTTAGGGTTAAGGTTGGTAGCTCATATAGCGAGCGCGTCAACTGCAATTCAACTTGCTCACGATGGTTTTGGTAAATATGACAATCGCCGCCCGTCCAAACAAATTCGCCGACTTCTAAACCGCATACTTGCGCCACCATATGGGTAAGCAAAGCGTAGCTAGCGATATTAAATGGCACACCGAGGAATATTATAACCCCTAATTTATGCACAAGACGCCTAATAACATAGCCTTAATAGCTATAATAGCATTGTGCACTTTTAATTCTGCACAATATGGGTTATACATACAAGGTTATTATACCTGATTTTAAAATATCACTGCTAATAGAAGGTCTTGTTTATTTCTTTTAGTTGTACTAAGGCATATAAAACGTGATTGCTCCAACATTAAAACTCACCCTAAAGCCCTATCAATCAACGCATCGGTAAGCTGAACCTGTGTCTCTTGAGACTGCTGTAGCTTAACTTTTAACTGATCGCAAATAGCCATTAGTTCATCGACTTTAGCAACGATACGGTGTTGTTCAGCTAGAGGAGGTATAGGAATTAAAAATTTTGATATATTTCCCATGCTAAGATTAGCTCTTGCATTGTCGAGCCTTTCCTAAAAAGTGTGTAACTATCATTTAGATTGTAGAAGTACTTACACGAAATTTAGGAAAGGCTC
>NZ_PJBX01000004.1:0-9048 GCF_002836335.1 Psychrobacter sp. Sarcosine-02u-2
CTTAGCTATTCTTGGCATTATCATCGGTAGTGGTCTATTAATGTTTGCCGTTCGAGGTTGGCGTTTAACCGTTGAAAGTCAATATCAGCTGATTTCACGTGAGTCCTTTTTAGTGATCAACAACGCCATCATTTTGATTGCAACCTTAGTGGTGCTGCTCGGCACCCTTTACCCTATTATCGCTGATGCTTTTGGTTTAGGACAAGTGTCCGTTGGCCCTCCTTATTTTAATGCATTATTTGTACCTTTAACGTGGCTGTTATTAATAGCTATGGGTATGGGCTCAAATATTCGCTGGAAAAAAGACACCCGTCCACTACTGGGTATAGGCATGGTCATCGCCGTTAGTAGCTTAGTATTAGCCGCCATTATTACTTACTTTGTTAATCCATCGTCTATGCTTAATATTGGTGTGACTTTAGCCGTTAGCTTTTGGGCACTGCTATGGATGGCAGTTGATTTTAAAGATAAAACTAAGAATGCGCCTAATCTTTTTAACGGTTTGCGGCAGTTGCGTCTGAGCTATTGGGGTCAACAGACTGCTCATATTGGCGTATTGGTTGCTGTCATTGGCATAGCCTTTACTAGTAGCCTGAGTATTGAGCGTGACGTAGCAATGGGTATTGGCGATACAGTCAATGTTCAAGGTTACGATTTTGAAGTAACTGAATTTTTTGAAATAAAGGGTAGTAACTTTGATGCAACGCAAGCGCAAGTGGTGGTATCCAAAGACGGTCGTGAAGTGGCGAAACTGACTCCAGAAAAGCGTACTTATATTATCAGCACGATGCCAACAACTGAAGCTGCTATTGACCCCAGTCTTATGCGCGATGTTTATGTCGCACTGGGCGAACCTATTGCCGATGGTAGTAACCAATGGGCATTAAGGATTTATGTAAAACCATTAATTCGCTGGATTTGGTTAGGGGCAATTATCATGGCTCTAGGTGGATTAATTAGTATGCTTGATAAACGATACCGCATCAAAAAAATTAAAGCTCCGTTGCTAGTTACTGGTAGTTTGGCTACTTATGGAGTCAATGAGGTAGCTATTGAGCAGGCAATCTCAGTATCGACGATGTCGACACTAAAGGAGAAGTAAATGACTATGTCGAATAACACTCCTGAGCAAAAAGATAGCCAAAACAGTAAGCAGCGTAACCCAAAGGCAATGAAAAAAAGCAGATGAAGCTATGGTTCTTAATTCCGCTTATCCTCTTTTTTGGTTTGGTAGTTATATTGTACATGCGCTTAGGTAAACCAACAGACATTGTGACCAATACCGCTCTTGAGCGTCCGGTTCCTGCCTTTGAGCTGCCGTTATTAGCAGATACTACCCGTACTATCACCAATAATAATTTGCCAGATAAGCCGTTTTTACTTAATGTTTGGGGCTCGTGGTGCCCAACTTGCATTATTGAGCATCCGTTTTTAATGCAACTAGAAGAGCGCGGCGTTGATATCGTTGGTGTGAATTATAAGGATGAGATTGGTAATGCGCTCAGTTACTTAAACCGAGGCGGTGATCCATTTTCTATGTCTATTCAGGATTCATTGGGTCAGTTTGCTCTAGACTTAGGCATAACTGGTGCGCCCGAAACCTTTGTTGTGGATGGAGATGGCATCATTCGTCAGCATATTGTTGGTGAGATTAATGAAGCCAATTGGCAACAGCGTGTTAAGCCGTGCCTGACCGTACTTAATGAGGCTAATAAGAACAACGATAGTCCTGATCTCATTCAGGTTGAGGAGATGTGCAAATGAACGTTACTCGAATAAGAGCTCCTCAAATAAAACTCAATATAATTTTAAAACTAGCAAGCTTAATACTAGCGTGTTTGCTTAACATGACGGCAAACGCAGCTATTGACGTATACGATTTTGATTCACCACAGCAAGAAGCTCAGTATCGTGGATTAATAGAAGAGTTTCGCTGCCCAAAATGCCAAAATCAAAACCTTGCAGCCTCTGATGCACCGATTGCACAGGATCTAAAGCAAAAAGTCTATGATTTAATTAAGGATAGACGTAGTGATGCTGAAATACGCGCCTATATGCAAGAGCGCTACGGTGACTTTATTAGCTACAAGCCGCCTATGCGACCATCGACATGGATCCTATGGTTTTTTCCACCATTATTATTGCTCGTCTTAATTGTTGGTTGGTTTTGGCAAAGTAAACGCCGCCAAGTTGTCGCCCGTGGCCAAAACGGCGTTACAGTGAACAGTACTGCTGCCTTGACCTCTGCGGAAAAGGCTGAGCTTGATCGTCTATTATCGCAAGCTGAGAATGTCGACCACGATATTACTAGCATAGAGGACAAAAAATGACTCTATTTTCTACTTTTGGCTTATTTGTAGCTCTAAGCTTGCTGATTGCTCTTATATTTGCGCTAATTGCTATTATGCCATGGCTACGAGCACCGCGTTTGCAGTCCAAACCAATAGACAATCAACTGCTAGATATTAATGTTGCAGTATTTCGCGAACGTTTAGCTGAGCTACAAACAGATAAAGACAGCGGTACTATTAATAATAGCCATTATCAAAATCAAAAGCTGGAACTGGAGCGTCAGCTATTAGATGCGCAGCGTCAGATAACACCTATGGTCACCCCTGATGTCAAAAGCCGTTTAATTGTCGCAGCTTGGATCCCAATATTGGCTGCAATGGCGTACTTACTAATAGGCAATCGTACGCCCGTGTTTGATTCGTGGACAAGCGAGGACAAAGTAGGACAAGTGGCTGATGACCTATTGACGGCTAAGATTGATAAGCCACCAAAGTGGGCGACTGAAAACGGTCGTCAGTTGATTAGCGCTATGCAGACCAACGTCCATCGTAACGCTGATGATCCTAATCGCTGGATGCGCCTATCTGAGCTTTTCTTATCGATGGAGGCGACTGGCTCTGCTTTAGAAGCCTTATCGCGTGCCTATCGTTTAGCACCTGATAACGAGGAGATTGCTACTACTTATGCTCAGACTAGTTTTTTTGTTAATGAAGGTCAGTTAGACGCCAATATTCGCCGTGTATTACAAGCTATATTAGCTAAGAATCCGCAGCATGAACGGGCTCAAATGCTCATGGCAATGGGTGAGACTCGTAGTAGTAACTTTGCCCAAGCGCAAGGTTGGATTAAACGCTTACAAGGCAGCATTGTGGCCAAACCAGGTGATCATACTAAAGCTTTAGCAAGCTTAGATGAGTTAAGCAACTACGTTAGCACGCAAGAAAAGCAAGCGCTAGAAGGTATTGACGTGACAGTGAAAATTAACGCTAATTTATTACCGTTAGTGAAAGCTGATGATGTGTTGTTTGTTGCGATACGTGACGTTAAAGGAGGTCCACCGTTTGCCGCCAAACGTTTACCCATTAGTATTATCAAGCAAGGTGAGGCTAGTATCCGCTTAAGCAATCTTGATGCGATGATGCCAGATCGCACGTTAAATTCAGCTCGTAGTGACAAAACTCAGTTAGCAGTCGTTGCTCGTATTAGTCATAGCGGTAATGCCATAGCAGAATCAGGCGACTTATCGGGTAATCCTATAATGATTAGCGTTGAACAGACTCAGGTTAATGTTGAAATCAATCAACAGATTCCCTAATAAAAAATTAGGGGCTGTCCTAGATAACTAGTTCAAACCCTGTTTAACCCATTGTTTTAATTGTAGTAATTGCGACTTTGGGTCACTGTGATTAAAACGCCACTCACATTCCTTTAAATAGAGGTGAAAATGTTCTTTTGGAACTCCGTTAAACTTACGTAGATGCCGTTTAGCTTGGTTCCAAAAGTTCTCTATACCATTAATGTGATTCTTGTCATTAACAAAGGTTTTGGAGTGGTTGATACGATAATGAGTAAACTCACTGACATCTAATGCGTTATAGCTTTTAAATGAGTCAGTATAAACAATGCTATCAGGCTTCACTTTTTCTCTTATAATGGGGATCAAAGTATCTGCTTTAGCATTGGGTATAATACAAGCGTAGACCTTGCCATTACGCTTTAATAGACCAAACACGGGCACTTTGCTACCAGCACCTCGCCCTCGCTTGCCTTTACGAGTTCCACCAAAGTATGATTCGTCTACTTCGATTTCGCCTTCAAATAGACCAGGGTCTTGACTATTCTCGTAAATAAGCAGTCTTAGCCTATGAAAGTAATAACTGGCTGTGGTTTTATTAATACCAATTAGGCTTGCTGCTGTTCTCGCGGTAGAACCGGCAACAAATGACTCGATTAGTCTGCTTTGTTTATACCAACTTAGTTTACTCTTTCTCATAGTGCTATCCTAAATAATTTTACTTATCTAGGACAGCCCCAAAAATTATTACCGTAAGTTTCATAATACCAGAGCGGTAAGTGGAGCCGTTTATGAAAGTGGCGCGATTAATAATCGTATACCAAAAACATATACGTTTAACATTGTTCATTGTATAAACATAGATAAAGGGGTGGTGTTCTAAAAAGTATGCTGGCGATAAAAGTCAATAAGAAATCTATGCTAAGTTCTCTGATTCTATAGGGCTTTTCAAGGCTTCAAAATTGTTCAAATTTTAATCAGCATACTTTTTGACACACCACCGATAAAGGAAACAACTATGACTGAATCTACCGACAGATTAGATAGTACTAAATTGAATAGCGTTGAATCGGCTAGTACTAATATTGCTGACAAGAAGGTACCTATAGCTGTGAGTAGTACTCATCAATCGATTGACTCTAAAACCATAAATCATACGCCTAAAGCTATGTACGTGACTTCAGACAACTCAATAACACCTAAAGATAAGTTGGACAAAATGCCAAAAATGGTTGCCAATGGCAGTCGCGCTTTTATCTGGTATTTGTTGGCGATAATGGTATTAATACTTGATCAATGGACTAAGTGGTTGGCCCAAACCACATTAGCGTTCAATGACCCCGTACCGGTCATTGAACCATTTCTCAACTGGACACTCGCTTATAACTATGGGGCAGCATTTAGCTTTTTAGCCAACGCTGGCGGTTGGCAGAAATGGTTTTTCTCAGGCTTAGCTTTTGTAATGGCTATCTTTTTAACGGTTTATTTAATCAAAGCGCCACGTGCAGCCAAGCTATTATCTATGGGGTTGGCCTTAATGCTTGGTGGTGCGATTGGCAACTTAATCGATCGTTTAAGAATTGGTAAAGTGGTTGACTTTATCCATGTGCATTATGCTGATGTCTGGAATTATCCTATTTTCAATGTTGCAGATATAGGTGTCTGTGTCGGTGTCGCATTGATTATAATTGACATGATATTTTTAGAAAGTAAGCGTAATAAATAAGCACATTGATGCCGATTATCACAAACAAAATGAACTAGCGTCGTATTCACTCTATACGGAAAAATACTTTTTATACTTGAGTATGTTTATAAAATGTGAACTGGAAGGTAATGTATGACTGGTATAGGTACTCACTCATTTTAGGTCTTAAAACTCAATACTTAAAAGCTCTGCGTAGAGCCATTATTATAGAGACATTGAATAATCCATAAATTCTTTATTGATCATAACAAAAGGAAAATACAGTGTCACAGACTCAGCCAACTATTGAAAAAATTCACAGCCTTAGAAAAAAAACAAGAGACAGCGTTAAAAAGTCTTACCCTTATAGGCTATCTAGAAGGCACCTCTTTCTTATTATTGCTCTTCATCGCCATGCCACTAAAATATATGATGGACATTCCAGAAGGTGTGAAATACATCGGTATGGCACACGGTATGTTGTTTATTACCTATATCATAATACTTATAGGCTCAGCTATCAAAATGAAAATGCCTCTTTGGGCAATACCTGCGGGCGTACTCGGCTCACTCTTACCTTTTGGCCCATTTATATTCGATCATTTACTAAAAAAGAACTTGCAGGAAAATGTAAGTAAAGAAGCCTAGAACAAGCTCTGCTATAAATGCCACAAACGTATCTTATTACTCAAGATTATTTTTCCTAACTAAATCACAAGCCGCCATCACTCATCGTGGCGACAAATGAATAACATTGAGCAGAAATTAATCACAATAAAACTTTAATTCAGACCCAGTATGAATAGTCTCACACTCCAGTTACTTTTCGAACTTATCTTACATACTATCGACAAACCCGTTTTGTTTAAAAGCTAAACAGGTTTTGTCATCCGCGATGGCTTTCCTGTTATCGTAGGGTATACCCCAGGGGCACTATCAAAACAGGTCTCTTAATCAATTAATAGTCTACTTATAATAGACTGCAATAATGGAACCACTTATAACAGACTATTTTAGGTGTTTATGTTTATCAGAGCATAGAGCGCCCATCAAAGATCAAGATGCCAAGCGTGCCAAAAGTGAGCTCATATAGTTTGCTGCTGATCATGGTCACAAAATTGCCGCCTTCTATGTTGAAAACGAGTCAGACGCAACTTTAATACGTCCACAGTTAATGTAACTGATAAATGATGCCCATGAAGGCGATATAATTTGGTTGAGCAGATTGACCGCTTAGCACGTTTAAACCAAGCTGATTGGGATACTCTCAAAAGAATGCTATTAGAAAAGAAGCTGGCGGTAGTATCAGAAGAGCTACCGACCTCTTATATAACGCCTCAATCTGATAGCAGCATTGAATTTATGAGCAGCGTATTACAGGCCATCAATTCGATGATGCTTTATATGCTCGCTGCTATTGCTAGAAAGGACTATGAAGATCGACGTAACCGTCAGATGTAAGGTATTTCTCGTACTAAGGTAGAAAGTAAATATTCAGGACGTAGGAAAGATACCGAGAAGCGTAAGATTATCGCTAGCCTTCTGAAATCTGGGCGTAGTTATTCTGAAATACAAGCTACAGCTAAGTGCTCGCGTCATTTGATAGCTGTATAGCTAAATAAATACTCAAATACTCAAATACTCAAATACTCAAATACTCAAAATCATTTTGACTATCTGTATCAAGGCTTGTCAAATTACAATGGTCTGTTATCAGCAGTTCCTTTTATACAGTCTGTTTTAAGTAGTTTATTAGCGTAAATAGGGTCAAGAAAAATATTGATTACGTTTTAGGCTATGGTATTTCAGCCGAATCTTTTGTAGTCGAATCATCATCGCAACGATGATATTTATACCAGCTTAATCGTCAAGGTAGACATCCCTGCATATAGCAGGGTCTGTTCTACCTATTCAATTCATCTGTCTCATCTTTAAAGGTCTCTACAACGACAGAGAAAATATCGTCCCAAACCTCATCATTTGTTAAAAATGGATAATCCTTAAGTAACTTATTACTTTTAGCACCCTTATTTTGCAGCATACTGCGAATGATTCTATCGGCATAGCTGTTGGGCATCTCAACAATCTCTTTTATCGCCAGTCGTGCATGGTCATGCTTTCTTAGGTACTGTGACTCGTTATGCATCTCTTTTTCAATAACATGAGCAATCAGTCCTAATAAGTACTGAACGTGAGGCGTTAGATCCATAAAGCGCCATGCAGGTTGAATCAGGTGAGTATTTCCAAAATTTAAGTTTGAGCGAATACCATCAGGGTAAGTAACTGCCTTTTTATCAAAGCTGTAATGATCACGGATTTGCTTCATAAGCGGCACAGAGACACGGTCTAAAATTTTGTCATAGGCATGACGGTCTGAGGGATGCTCAGCAATGGCTTGTGATATAGGTAGGATAATCGGCTCATGAATGACCTGGTCTCGCCTGAGGACGTCATTAATTAAGAAGCGATGTACACGGCCATTGCCATCCGCCAGCGGATGAATATATACAAAAGCAAAGGAAGCAACCGCACTACGTATCAGTGCCGATTGCCCCTCGGTCTTTTCCATAAATGCCTGTAACCCTTTGAGCTTTTCAGCAATGTCATCAGCAGGTGGCGCGATATAGTGCACAATCTCTTTAAAGCCATTGACCTGAGTATGCGACACAAAAACTGGTGATTGACGGACACCATACTGCTGGATAACCGTTTTGCTACCGAGTATCTCTTGTTGCAACTCTGCCAATGATTCAGGATCAAGCGGAATGTCACCGGTGCCGGTACGCCGTGCCATCACATCGGCAAAACGTTCAATACGTTTTAACTCTTTCCCTTCACCTTCTATGGTAAAGCTGGCTTTACTCTCTCGTAATGTCATCCATACGGAGGCACGCATCAGTAAGTCTTGTCCAAATTCATCGTTAAGCTTATCAACCATCGTGGCAATATCGAGTGCTGCCGCTTGCGTAAACGACTCTGTTTTTACCAGTTGAGGACAGAAATGACGGGTTCCTGCAAGATTGTCATTGATACGCCAACGAGCATTCTTGATGACATGCGCAGGGCTTGAAGTAACCTGCTTCTTAGCATCTAGAGCATCCACATAGTTACCGCCTAAATTACTCGGTACTGCTAACTCTTTATCCATGAGCCATTCATACAAGAAAGCCATTCTACGGGCATAGCTGCCTGTGGGCTCAGCGTTTACCCATGCTTGTAAGTCATTAGCCCCTATCTGCTCAAACAGACGAGTCAGTAACTCTAAATTCAATACTTCATGACGCATGTGAAACTGTAAGTGAGCAATGATAGTGTCCAGTGGACGCGCGGTTTCCTGATAAGCGTTATGGATGACATCACCGTCTTTATAGGTTTGCCTGCGCCCACCGATACTACTGCTGACATATAAAGGCGAAACCAGCTCGATGCTTGCATGACGGATAAGCCATGCTGCGCCAATAGGGTCTAAGGTAGGGGTGTTTATCATGAGTGGCTCAAGCGATTATAGATAAGCCATTTTGCGCAAAAACGATTATGAATGCAATATAATGATTATAATGAAGCCTAATTGCATCAAAACGATTTTTATATGACGCTGTGATGTCTTTAGATAAAGATCGAGGGGCGTTTTAAGTGGGCATAATTGATCGAAATTGAAGGTGGTAAATACCCATCTTTTAACACAGCTACGTAGTAATAGAGTGCCTATTCTGTAAACAAAGTCTGCTTGCCTCGCGTGTAAAGCCTTATATATCAGCTGTTTATGAACAAAAAT
>NZ_PJBX01000005.1:0-8925 GCF_002836335.1 Psychrobacter sp. Sarcosine-02u-2
ACAGCCTCTTAAAAAAGCCGATACGCAAAACAAAGGTAATATTTATGGGTAAGACAAAAGTTTTATTAAGAAAAATGAGGCAAGTCATTTTTGGCTCTGAAAAATTGTTGATGACAGAACCGATTACAACCGCTGATTTTCAATCTCTAACGACTAAGGAGGATTTAGATCGGTACAATCAGGAACAAGCCATTCTTTCTGAGCGCATCGAAAAAGACATTCTTGATGATGAACTGCGTCGGAAAATGCACCAAGACTTAATCGATACGTATGATGAAGAACTAGAAAACGAAATAGATGACTATGCACGTGACTTTCGTTTTAACGGACGTGAGATGAGCGAGCAAGAAAAACTGGATCGACGTACATACTTTCATGAATTGGTACGACTACAGCGAGAACTTATAAAACTACAGGATTGGGTAGTTGATCGCGGTGAGCGTATCGTCGTCATCTTTGAAGGGCGGGATTCTGCTGGTAAAGGTGGCGCCATCAAACGCATTACCCAGCGGCTGAACCCTAGAGTTTGCCGTGTTGCAGCCTTACCTGCTCCAACGGAACGCGAGCAAACACAATGGTATTTTCAGCGCTATGTTGCGCATTTACCAGCCGCAGGTGAGATCGTATTGTTTGATCGCAGCTGGTATAACCGCGGCGGTGTTGAGCGGGTCATGGGGTTTTGTACAGATGCGCAGTATGAAGAGTTTTTTCAGTCGGTGCCAGAATTTGAGCGCATGCTAGTGCGATCAGGCATACGCTTAGTAAAATATTGGTTTTCCATTACCGATGACGAGCAACATGCACGCTTTATGAGTCGGATATATGACCCACTGAAACAGTGGAAGCTCTCACCGATGGATTTACAATCACGCCGACGCTGGGAAGACTACACCAAAGCAAAAGAGACCATGTTCGAGCGCACTCATATCCCTGAAGCACCATGGTGGGTAGTTGAGGGTAATAACAAGAAGCGCGCAAGACTAAACTGTATCGCTCATTTACTTGAGCAAATCCCCTATAAAGAAGTACCGCGCGATGAGATTGAGTTGCCCGAACGCAAGCGCGATGATGAGTATTACCGCGAGCCAATTCCCGATGATATGTACGTGCCACCGCGCTATTAGCCAAATGTATGCCTGTATAATCAAAATATTCTAAAAACGCGACGGTATTGCTGATATTAATTTTTTGTAGCCTCTGTCTGCGCAGGCACAGCAAGCAAGAAAAATTGATATCAGCAGTGCATGATGTATCGATATTACTTTTCACTCACTATATATCCCGTAAACATTCATGTTGGTTATGGAGAATATAGACTTATACCTCTGGACTTGATTGATATCAGTGAGGAGGAGTTGGATGAGGTACTTAGGTACGATCCAGAACAGGCATATCATGCGATATATAATGTTTGTGACGTATATGATTTTGGCTATGGAGCTAATGACCTTATTACGAGAGATTCCTCTGCTAGTGATTTATTAAAAAATGCTCTTTCAAATATTACCGCCACATCAAGGGTTTTATCAGATTCAAACAATATTGAAGGGATGATTCCAGTATCTCTTGTTGCTATAGAGTTAGCTTTTAAAGCTGCCTTTACACATATTGGATATGAAGAAAGTTTCATGAAAAATAAATTAGGACACAATTTCAAAAAAATGGCATCTCTCTTGGTAAAAGAAAGATCTTTAGATAGCGATAAGCAAGTAATAGAGCTATGTGAGAATCTTCCAGACCTTGTAGGTACTCGCTATAGACCTAGTGAGCTTACAAGACTCAAAATGATTGATGTTGCTATGGCAGCACAATTCATCGCTGCTGAATGTACACGTAGAATAACTGATAGAAATTTAGCTGCACAAATAGTACAGCAAACAGGATTTCCTAGAATATATAAATTTCAGAAGTAAGGGTGTCCTAAAGTTTGTGTAAGTAGTAATGCAAGCTAAATACCAGTTACACAGAATGCGGGATGGGCTCTCTCTAAGATTTCTTAGCTGTAAGATAATTACCATTTTCGCTCCAAAACTCTAGATCACCTGCTTTATTAATAACATAATACTCTTTTGAATCTCTTACATCCTCGAGTTGAAGCTTAACCCCTTCATCAGTTTCGGTTAGTTCATACTCTTTGTCTGAACCCTTCGTGTCATAGATTGTTTGCATATAAGCTTTGCCACCTTTCATATATGCAACTATTTTATAATCTATTCCATCACTTACCATCCAACTTCCTAATATTTCACCTTCTGGCAAAGGCATACTCTTTAATCGCTCATAATCCGCAGCATTCTTTCCCATAATATGTATTTTAAGATCCGGATTATAGTTAGTTGTTGCCCAAAACGCTTGGTCTAATCCTTCACCGGCAATCCGATAACCTATAAAAGTACGTTCAACTTTTGCTTTAGATAGATCATAAATCTCTTGTGCTAGAACTTTAAGAGAATCTTCATCTGTTCGCGAAGCTAGCTGCACCTCTACAGTACGCTTAACATTACGTAGCACTTCGTCCTCTACGATCTCATACGACGGTATATTTAGAGGAGTGCTTTTCAGCTCACCGGCATCAGAAGCCTCAGGAGCAGAGATAACCTTTCCAGACTTATCAACCTCAGGATCAGAACAGGCGGTAAGTGTTAAAAGAACCGTTACCGCAGCAACAACTCCCAGTCTTCCAAACATAAGATTCTCCATAAGAAAATAGGCCGACCTGTACGCATGTGTGTAAATAAGTAGATGCAGATATACATACAGGCCCCAGTGATAAGGGGCATCAGCAAAGAACACAGTATACCTAAAACAGTAAGAATAGCCTAAGCAGCCGAAAATAGGATCTAGAGGCAGAGATAAGGACACCGACTCTCTGTTATCTATGTTTGATTTATAGCCCCAATCCCACAGACAGAATACTACAGTACGGCAGCGCACAATGCAGCCACCGCACCCCTACGGGGGGTTTACCTGATTAGGCTTATCTGGTCTCATTCTTTAAACGTCTGTAATACGTTGAACGGCTTACACCCATTAGCTTCCAAGGCATTTTGTCGTTCTCTGTTTTTGTCTCATTTGTCTCACATTTCTTGTTCTTATAATACGTTGACCGGCTGATTCCAAGATTTTCCCAAGGCTTTGTTGTACGCTCTGACGTTGGAACAGGCTTACGTTTGGACTTCTTACCGCCCTTACTGCCTTTTTTAGCTTGACGCGCTTTAAAACGCTCGTGATAGATGCCTGTAAACAGCTTCCCTTTGCAAAACTTTGTTATCGACTTCGCTATACCTGCTACTTCCAAAGCGCCTAAGGGGTCAGAGAATGAGCTATTAACATCCATGCACATATTTAGAACCTCTCGGTACAGTGCATCAGAGGTATATTTTTTGGCTATGCGGTATGCTCTATGCCGTACTGTATCAAACGTGCTGGTATTGCGTCCGTATAAGTCATCATTACCTGCAGATGCGTCGCTATGATCAATTTTTTCTAAATCTAGATAGTCCGCTAAATCGTGTAGATCATACTCCCCTACACCTGTGACAAACACTTCGTGTGCATTACTAAGTACGTTTTTAGCTAACCCTCCCGTAAACCCTCTATCGCCGTCTAATACTCTTACGAGGGCTTGCTCAACAGCTAAGGCAAAGAATATTTCTTGCTGTTTTGCTGTTTGATAAAAAATATTTTTTTTCAAGAGGTAAATATAGTGACAGTGTCCATTCTGGGGGTTTCGAGCGATTGCGGTGGGCGGCGGTATTCCAATGTCTGAATACGCAAATACAGCGTTGTCATAGTCGAGATCTATAACAATGAATTTAGTGTTTGATGGGTAGTTATAGCTGATGTATGCGAATGTATGCCCTGACTGTGCGTTAACAGGGTTTTTCTTGCGATACTGGGTATTATTTTTGATTGTGCTACACCTAAGCGTATTAGGTAAGGCATTGTAGATAGTAGAAAGCTCTGGGTTTTGCTTCCAATTGTCAGGATTGACCTGTTTCAAAAGTTCCATGTGCGCGCACGCTTGTGTTAGCACAGTAGCTTGGATATAATACAACTCACCACAAGTAAGTATTATATCTGTGCTACCACGCAGATTAAGATTATCTAACCCCTAGTGCCTGCAAGCATTGGGGGTTAATCGTTTCTGTAGTTTACACTTATTCGTTGATATCTTCAATCCCTTGTCATACAAGGGCTAGATACGTTTGGGTATACTATTTATTCATCTTCCCATCCTTGGAGAACGTGATTTTTTAGGCGTTATAGCATGAGCAATTTCTTGCTCTTTAGACTGTATTAAAGCTCTGGTTTGTTCAGCAATTCGTCTAATATCCTCGATTCCACCGTCAATTTTTCTTGTAAGGCTGTTATTTTCGCTTGTGAGTCTGCTATTTTCGCTTGTGAGTCTGCTATTTTCGCTTGTGAGTCTGTTATTTCGCTCTGCGTACTCGCTAATGTGTTCAATTTGCTCTCTAATTGCGTCGTATCTCTCTCTATATATTCGGGCGGTGTTATCGTACTCTGATACTCTTTCAACGTCTCTGCTAGTCGATTTTGCGTGTTGGCTAAGGCGAGTAATTGCTCTGTTATACTTTCCTGTGTCTGTGCGTGCTCTTTCCGATAATTTTTCCAGATAACCCATTCTTTGGTGTACTTTTCCATCGACTCTTTCAACGTATTGAATAGCATCGGCAAGTGTTGCATCTCTTGTGTCTGCGTCTGAGCTAATTTGTTCAATGAGGCTGTCAATTCTGCTATATCTTGGTCTTTGTCGTCTAGCATCTGCTCTTGCCGTTTGATCGTGTCCTGCTGTGATTGTAGGGCTTGTTGTACTTGGTCTAGTAATCTCTTGTCCATAACTTACCTCTGCCCGTAGTTTATCGGCTGCTGCATCTGTGTTTGCGGTTTTTGAATGATGTAGATCGGTTTTGAGAACTTGTTGACTGATACTGCCCCTATGATGATGCCTAGCACCAGTATCGTAAGTGCGACCAAACTGGCTACGATTGCCCATTTCTTCATTTCTGATCTGATGACCTGCGCGATCCTGTCCTCTCGCTCCTCTATCAGCTGCGCGATGTGCTGTGTGTAGCTCTCTATCATCGTCTCTGTCTGTTCTGCGAGTTGGTTTAAATCTTGGGTTAAATGGGCTTGGACGTTGCTCATATAGTTTTCGAGGGCTGTACTCATATCGGTTTGATGCTTTGCTAACATCGCGAGCAGCTGCTCGTTGCTCAAGTCGAGGCTTTCCATGCCTTGCTTGATGATAGTCTCGCTTTCTTGTAATTTCGCTGTCATAAAGCTGTTTAGCTGCATCGTAGCGTTCTGTACTTCTTGCTCGATAGTCTTCGCTTGCTGCTGTGACTGTGTTTTGAACTTCTGGGCTAAACTTAAAACTTCGCTCATATAATCCGCCTGTCAGCCTAATATTTCGTTTTCCTGTTGGGTTCTTAATGGAGATCGCTTTGTCCGTCTCTCTTGCTATCTCAAAGCCACCATCAGTGAGGGCTTGAATAACATCGTCACGATTGGTTATCGCACCCTCAATTACCAATGCTTGTAGACCGTCAGTAATGGCTTGCCTAGCGTCTTTGATCTCTCTTGGTAAGTTGTCACGCTGCGCCATTAGTCGCTTATTAGCTGGGTCGCTTGGGTCTGTAAAACCATACTCGATGTTTTGCATGTCTTTCCATGCGTTGACTCTGCGCTTATCAACGCTGTGTACGTACGGCTGAAACGCTCGGCCGTGTTCTAAATCGACATTAGCAAAGACAAAGTTCAGCTCTAACCGGCCTTTGTCTCTATGCTCAATCCAGCTAACGCTTACCCTATCTACGTCTAGTCCTGCTCGAATGGTCTGCTCAAAGCCGTCCATCAAGGCATTTTTTTGTTCTGTAGTGACCTCGTCGGCGGTCTCGGTGAACGATAAACAACCACTGGTATATTTTTGCTTGAAGTCGAGGCTATCAATGAGCAAGGCTTGATTGTCTATGTCGCCCCTCAATACTTCGGCACCAAGGCGTTTGCCGTCTGGCTGCTCTTTATCTTTGAGCAAGTAATCAAACACGCCTTTACTACCACCAGTACCACGAGTGAAAAATTTAACGATCATCGGGCACACTCGATGCTAATGCTTTGTCTAGCGAGGTCTGTAAATTGAGCAAGGCCATCAACACTGAGTTACCCACCTCTTGCCCTGCATTGGTTTGTTTGGCTATTTGGTTGATGTTGATGCCGATGCGGTTAATAGCTCGTACTAACTCAGGATCTACTTTATGTACTACTTGTTTAAGAATAGGAGTTGGCGGTGCTATTGGTTGATCAAAGGCTAATTGTCTAAGATAAGTCGACATATCAATGTCACCTGCACGTTTTTTTATCTCGGCTATTTCATCAGGGTTAGCCCTTATCTTTATAAATTTCTTCCTAGCAGAGTTAACCATAATGACCTCACTTTTAGGTTATTAGCTTTTGCTTTTGGGGTTAAGGGGTTCCCCCTTACCGGCATGCCTTGGGTCAATAGTAACGGAGTGGATATTGTACCCACGGTATATGCTGGCTTATTACAAGCTAACAAAAATTAGATTGATTATCAACACTTAAAAAACATTTTAAAGCATGTTCAATTATTTATTTTTTTATAAACATTAATGTTTACTTTATAAGCATTAATGTTTATAATGGAAGGTGATAATAAGTAAGGAGCCAATTTGAAAAGATTAGATTTTATTAAAGAGCTCAAGGAGCTAGGTGCTACGTTTGGAGAAGGCAGTAAACATCAAAAAGTTTATTTGAACGGTAAGCAATCAACCATACCCAGGCACAATGAAATTAAAAACTTCACTGCCAAAGAGATAAGGAAGCAACTAGGTATTATGTGACTGTTATACATCCCATTGGGAATTAGCCTTCAATGGGATGTAATACCACATTGATATAGCGACTTAATAAAATACTTAATTATTATCATAGAGTGGCACTATAGATGAACCGTGCAAGGATCGTCTGTCGAAAGCTTAAACAACAACAAACCAAGGATTATGTCTTCTGGTAGTTTCTTTGTAAGAATGAATATATTTATATATAAATTCCTTAAAAAATATTAGAAAGCTAATACAGATAGACATAGAGAACATACTAAAGAGACATCACTAAGCTAGAAACAATTCAATGATCTATCATAATAAGCATTATGGTAGATAAAAATCTGATTCTAGGTGGAGCTAACAACATGAAATACGCCGCGAAGTTTATAAAAGATGAAGATGGTTTTGTCGTAACTTTCAGAGATATTCCAGAAGCTATTACTCAAGGTGATACCTATGAGGAAGCAGTCGAAATGGCAGAAGATGCTTTACTTACAGCAATGGATTTCTACTTCGAAGATAATCGTCAGGTACCCCTACCTAGTAAGCCTGAAAAAGATGAAGTAGTAATTAATCTCCCAGCAAGTGCATCAACTAAAATAATGCTTTTAAATACTTTGCTAGAGAGTCGTGTAAGCCAAGCTGAACTAGCTAAACTAATGGGTATAAAACCTCAACAAGTAACAAGAATAGTTAATCTAGAACATACTACGAAAATAGATACTGTAGAAAAAGCTTTTAGAGCATTAGGCAAAGAGTTAGATTTTTCTGTCGCCATGGCTTAAAAAGCTTAAAAAAAAGAAGCCCTCGTTTAGGAGGGCTTCTTTTTTTTAAGCTAAAATATTTTCAATAGTAATATTTTCTCTAAGGAGACCATCCCGAATTCTGTGTAACTGCCTAGCTATCTAAAATCAGCAGTACCTTTGTATCTCTAAGATTAATAAATGAACTGTTTTATTTAGTCATAAACAAGTTGCTCGCTACTTCTTCTTTCTTAGCCTTGAAACTTCTATCAACTACCGAGTAAATACTATCTTTTAATGGTCTATATCCTTGTAAAGTTTGTTTTTCCTCCCCTATAACAAGGGTGTATGGTGTGGTTTTAAAGTTTGAGCTGAGGTAAGTAATGTAAGTCCGAATTATGAATCTATCCTTACCAGCTTGATAATTATCTATCTTATCGTAGGTTGTTTTATTCTCTTCAGATACACCCTTGTTTCTTTGATTGTTCAAATCTACTAGTGCTTTAGCTATTGGCTGAGACGATTCATAGAAACTAACGCCTTCAACAAACTTATCTTCATTACCAGCATAGTCTAGCCATACAATATCAATCATAACATTTTCGGCAAATACCTTGCCTAAATCAACTACTCCAGCATCAGATTTCACTATCGTTTGTGGTTCATACTTAAGATAGAAAGTAGCTGCTGCTACTGAAGCTATTATTGAAAAACACAACGCTATTACTTGCCAATTTTTCATTATTAGTAACCTATGACGGTGTAGTTGCATACTCTAAAGACAGCATAGTCTAGCCGAAATAGGATATAAAAACACTATACCCCAAGAGAACCAGCTGTTTCACCCTTCAAGCATATTAACAGACTACTTAAAGCAAACTGTTAATATGGAACTATCTATAACAGACTTTTGAATTATAGGACTGGTTACTGTGCTTTTTTTATCATTAGCCTATAAAAAACAGATAGGAACTACAGAATGACACCATTAAATATGGAGTTTGTACGGGAAATAGATGCCAAATTGATACAGGAAGATATAGCGCTTTTCTATCGCCCAGAGTGTGTAGTAATAGAATGGCTAAAAGTTAATGGATATCAAGAAGACTTCCTAAGTCAATATTATCGAGAGTTAATTATTGAAGCCAAAAATCTTTATTTAAAAAAACATCCTAAAGGCGATTTTTCTTATCCACCTATGTTCAGAGGTGCGGCTGCTATAGGAGATATGGTATAGTCAAAGAACTTATAAATAGCCACACAGCCATAAGAAATAAAAGAACAGTGTGTCAACGCAATCTAGCCGCCACTCT
>NZ_PJBX01000007.1:0-8313 GCF_002836335.1 Psychrobacter sp. Sarcosine-02u-2
AAAAATAATAATAATAATGATGATAAGGATTGGGTATGCAAGATTTTCAATATAAAGCATTCAACGAATTGTTTGATTTGAGCGGTAAAACGGCCATTGTGACGGGCGGTGCGAATGGTATCGGTAAGGCGACAGCTTTGCGTTTGGCACAAGCGGGGGCAAATATCGTCATTGCAGACTTAAAATTAGAGGATGCTAAGGCGGCCGTTAAAGATATCGAAGAATATGGCGTCAAAGGATTTGCCATTGAGTGTAATATTTTAAAAGACGATGATTTGGTAAATATGGTAGAAAAAGTAGTCGCTGAATTTGGTAGCATCAATATTTTGATTAACAACGCGGGCGGCGGCGGTGGCGGCCGTGAAAACCCGACTAAGATTTCTGTCGATGATATTCGCCGTGATTTTGAATTGAATGTCTTTAGCGGCTGGCGCTTATCGCAACTTTGCGTACCCCATATGAAAAAATCTGGCTATGGCTCAATTGTGTTTACTACATCAATGTCTAGTATCAATAAAAGTCCAAACATGAGTGGTTATGCTGGTTCAAAAGCTGCTGTTAATCATATGGTGGCCAATTTAGCGCACGATTTTGGTCCTGAAGTGCGTGTTAATGCCGTTGGACCTGGGGCCACGCGTACTGCGGCCTTAGAGAGTGTACTCACGCCTGAGATTGAGGAGAGAATGCTATCACATACGCCTATTCAGCGCTTGGGTGAAGCCGATGATATCGCTGGAGCGATGCTGTATTTTGCCTCTCCAGTATCAACATGGGTAAGTGGTCAGACCATATTTGTCAATGGTGGCGGTGTACAAACATTAGATTAGGATTAGATAATAGCCAGTGTAGAGAACTTGTCATAAAAAAGCGTCACCCAACTCAATGTTGGGTGACGCTTTTTTATGAATATAGTTTTTAACTGACTGATTAAAACTCGATGGCGGCGAAACTTTAATGCAAGTAAGCCATTGTTAGAAATGCTATTTTCTAAGCGAAAAAGCGACAGCCTTATTACCTATCCAGTTAGCCCAGCTCACAGGAAAGAAGCGCAGCTGTAGTCTAATCAAGTTTGCCATCACGCCTGGGACGACCAAGAACTGGCGCTTTTCTACGCCTTTGAGCATGGATTTAACGGCATCGTCAATTTTTAGCTCGCCTGCCAGTTTTTTCATGCCAATACTCGCTTGCGCCATGACGCCGACTTCTGCTTGGGTGAGCGGCGTATCTATCGGTGGCGGCGCAAAGATAGTAATATCAATCCCGTCAGGCTTCCATTCAAAACCGATAGATTGCATCATGCCCCAAATAGCAAATTTTGAGGCGCTATAGGAGCTGTAGCCATAACTGCCGGTAAATGATGCCATCGAAGCGGTTACCATGACTTGATCGCCGCGTGATAAAAACGGACGCACGGCAGCCAAGACGTTACGAGTGCCGAATAAATTGATACTCAATACGCGCTCAAACTGGTCTTGGCTCATTTCATCAAACGTCCAAGGCCCTGTAATCCCGACAAAATGCATCAAGATATCAGGCGATGGCTTGCTTGCAGCCTCAGCGATTTGCTTGGTTGTGGTATCGGCATCGATGACGTCCAGTTCATAGCTGATAATCGACGCTTTGTTTTTGTTCAAACTTTGCAGCGTGGCAACGGTCTCATCAAGTGCTTGTTTATCAAACAAGACCAAATTGGCATCTTGCCCAATCAGCTGCTTAGCCGTTTTAAGTCCGATACCAGAGGCCGCGCCAGTGATATAGACAGTCTTACCCGTAAAGTAACCCATCACACGCTTTCCTTTTGCAATGAGTGGTCTTTTAAAAAATGGCGTCTCGCGATCCGCTTCAATATCAGAAGGAGAAAACAGCAGCGTTTTTAATTCGCCTAAAAAATCATGATACTGCACGATAAAAATGCGGTTTAAGATATGAATGTAGGGGAATTTATAGGTGCTTTGGGTATAGACGCCACTGTAGGCGTACCATGTCGGATAGGGCACGCGCACCATGTCGGCGCTTTGATAAAACCGTACTGGCGCTTCATCCATAAGGCGTTCTCTAAAAGCGCTGGCTTGCTTGCGCGCCGCTTTTAGGCCCTCTTTTGGTAATGGACTTTGGCGCACCTCATCAAAGTCGTGAATGGCTTTCATGCCAAGTGACGTTAAATCCATGTTGCATCTCCTTATGACTGATGGATAACTTAAAATCATACTAGCAGTATAGTTTTAGAATTTATAGCGACTTAAAAAAACTGCTCAGTGTGCTAAATTGGTTTCATTAAAACTTATCCCAATAAGGGTCATCACCAAAACGCTCGGCAATAAAATCAATGAGATAGCGACAGCGCTGCGACAAAAAGCGATTTTTCGGGTAGACCGCATAAGCGTTTAAAGTAGGCAGTTGATACTGCTGCATAATGGGGACAAGCTCACCACTGGCTAGGGTGTTATAAGTGATAAAATTGGGTAAAAAAGCAATACCGTGTCCCTTTACCGCCATATCGCGCAAAAAATCGCCGTTATTGACTTTTATTTTTGAATTGATAGCGACTTGATGTTTTTTGCCTTGCTCGTCTATCAGCTCTATCGTGCTAGATTTACTCAGACCGTATTGTAAAAACGCATGCTTGGCCAAATCTTCTATGGTTTTTGGTGTGCCCATTCTAGTCAGATATTCAGGACTGGCACATAAGGTATAACGAATCAGCGCCAGACGTTTGGCTTGATAACTTGAATCTTGCAGCTCTCTAATCCGAATCGCTAATTCAAAGCCTTCTTCGACCAAATCGGTATGGCGGTCGGAAAAGTTTAATTCAAAGTTCAGATTAGGATGCTGATTGGCATATTCATCGATGACATCGTTTAAGTGCATCAAGCCAAATGACAAAGGCGCAGTCATTTTTAAGGTGCCCTCGATACGCGTCGGCGCGCCACTGGTTTCCTCGTTTAGCGCATCCACTTCGCTGAGGATATTACTCACCTTTTGGTAATATTGCTCGCCAGCTTGGGTTAAGTTTGATTGGCGCGTGGTACGGCTAATCAGTTGACTGCCCAAACGCGTCTCTAAATCCTTGAGTCGGCGGCTTACTGCTGATTTAGCAATATTAAGTTGCTCGGCGGCCTTGGTAATGCTACCCGCTTCGACTATACGCACAAACATCGCCATATCTTCTAGTTGTCCCATCTTAGCTACCTCCTTACTGTTATTTGGCTGTTATTACTTAGCGGTTAATCATATAAAAAATAAAAGACCGAGTTAAAAACCCAGTCTTTTTATCAATAACGCCAAATAGTTTAGACTGTGTTCCGTATAAAATACGGTTTAAAGTCGTCAAGCCGTCTTATTTAAGATCGGCTTTTTTACTGCCTTCTACTTGAACGACCAGTTTAATGTCTTTCATCATACCGCCATCGGTAAAGGTATTGATACCCCATTTGGTTCTATCTATCGTGGTTTCAAAATCACCACCGCACGCTTCAGCTTTTAATAAAGGACTGTCATAACAGTTAAATTTAGTGGCCGTTAAAGTGATTGGATGCGTCTGACCTAGCAGCGTTAAATCGCCTTTGACCGCTTTGACTTTATCGCCGTTAAATTCCCACTTAGTCGATTTAAAATAAGCGGTTGGGTGTTCTTTTACATTGAAGAAATCGGCAGATTTAAGGTGACCATCAAACGCTTTAATACCTGTGCTCAAGCTGCCCATCGGGATGGTAATACCGACAAAGCCTTTTTTCTCTTTAGGCGCGTACTCAAGCGTACCCGATAGATTATAAAAGCCGCCAGCGTTGGTCGTGGTACCAAAGTGATCGACGAAGAAACGTACGGCGGTATGTTTGGAATCAAGCTCATAAGTCGCAGCGTGACCTAGTGTGCTAAGCAAACCAAGCATACCGATAGCAGCAAAAGTAATTGCGCGGTTTGTTTTTTTAATAGAATTTATAGTGATCATAAATCATCCTTTTTAGGTGAGTAAGTAGAAGCTAGCGTTAAGTATGTCTTACATAACAACATGATGAGTGTAGCAAAAAATTAGGATATTAAACGCTAAATGGCATCGAAAAATGTTTCTTTCTGTGGCGCTTATCTCTAGCGTCTAATAGTATGGCTAAAATGCTAACTGTCTTAATAGTGAGCATAAATAGCACGTAACACTATTGTCGTTTTTAATATTGTACCAGTAGAATTACTATTTGACTGTTCTCTAAAAGAGAACTTATATTTGCGATTATCTTGGTTTATCTGCTATTAAGCAACGACTACAATAACGACTACAATAATGCCATCATTTAATCGAACAAAAGTCTTTTGGGTAAAATTTTTATAATGATGACTTTTATGTTATTGGAGAATACTTATGGATAAGCTGCAAGAGCTGAGCGCCCCAATTGGTCGCTTATTGTTATCGATGATCTTTATCTTTTCTGGCTTTACCAAAATTACTGGCTACGCGGCCACCCAAGGTTATATGGAATCGATGGGCGTACCGGGTATGCTATTGCCTTTGGTCATTGCTGTTGAGCTGCTTGGCGGTATTGCAATTTTATTAGGCTTCAAAGCGCGCTTGGTGGCGATTCTAATGGCTGGTTTTAGCATTGTGTCGGCGCTACTTTTCCATCAATTTTGGATTGATGAATCACAAATGAACCCGTTTATGAAAAACATTGCCATGGCAGGCGGTTTCTTGATGATTTTTACTCATGGACCAGGCGCATATTCAATTGATAACAGTCATACGCACAGAATCTAGTAGAGTAAATGGTTTAGACAATATCATCTTATAATTATAATCAAGGAGCACCTATGAGCGCATCCATAAACATCGTATTAATTATCGGTAGTTTGCGAAAAGAATCCATCAATCGTAAATTTGCAGGGCAGTCGTCGCGTGCCTAATCCTATCTCTACAGAGACTGCCAAGCTGCCAAGCTTCTGGCAACGTCATCAAACGCCCGTACTTTTAACAGTGGTCGGCGGCGCGATTGATACCATTGGTTTTATCACCTTGTTTGGGTTCTTTACTGCCCATGTCACGGGTAACTTGGTGATGGCGGGTAGTGGCTTGGTAAAAGGTGAAGCGGGTCTATGGATTAAACTTGCTGCTTTGCCGCTATTTATTTTAACGGTTATGGTCACCAAGATATTTATTGACCGCAGTAAAAATAAACAACTGACCTTAAGCCATTTATTTTTAGCAGAAGCGGCTTTTTTGACCGCGTTTATGGTGGCTGGTCTTTATTACCAGCCGTTTGTTGATGCCGGCGATATCACCGTGGCAATCACAGGTGGATTAGGTTTGATTGCGCTAGCAATTCGTAATACCGCTAGCAAGACAGTGATTAAACACATGAGCCCAACGGTATTGATGACTGGAAATACCACCCAACTGGGCATCAACCTGACCGATTATTTGGTCAATCGCACTACTGATAATGGCAAAAAATTGGCACACAGTTCAGTATTGGTGTTTAGCTTTTTAGTTGGTGCGTTAGTCGGTGCACTGCTATATATGCAGCTGAGTTTTTGGGCCGTAGGTTTGTTTGTATTGCCGGTGCTGTATATATCAGTGATGGCACGCGATAAAGAATTCTTAGCGCATATTGCTTAAGGAATACTACCAATAATAAATCTCACCTAAACCATTGCCAATAAAAAACGCCCTAGCTTTATGGATAGGGCGTTTTTTTGCTTGCTGGTTAAGCACTTATGTATCGCTATTTAAGCCTTAGCGTTATGAAATACTGAATTGTCTTGGTACTCTGGATGCTTGTCGATATAGGACTTTACATAAGAACAAGTTGGTTTCACACGCAGGTTTTTCGCCGCTGCATCATCCAAAATATATTTGACCAGATACACTGCAATACCTAGACCACCTAAATCTGCTGGCACTTCGGTATGTTTATATTCGATACCTTTTTCGCCGGCGCTCGTGGTGAAAAATTCATAATCCTCTAAAGCAATTTTGTCATCGATATGAATCTCAAAACGCTTCTTTTCGGTATTATTAATGACTTCATAATGTAATGGTTGTTTATTTTTCATATCTGTCTTTGCCATATCTGACATGGTTAAATTTCCTGATATCGTATGATTAACATTTTCTAGACTTAATTTACACCTGCTCGCGTTACTTTTTTCATGACACTTTTATCGTAACTTTGGCCATAGTAACAGCTCATGCTAGTTGTACTGTTATGAGTATACAGGGTTCTGTTATAAATATATTACCTTACCTTTATGACGATATTGTTCTAAAAATAAGAATAGTCAATTGCGAATATCGTTGTTTATCTGTTAGTAGACAACAATTATAATAGTTTCATTGTTTAAACGAGTTAACGAATGTCAAATTCTAAAACCGTTTAACTTACTAATAATTAAGGATACATTATGAAAACCATCTATCATGCAGCGGATTCTCGTGGCGATGCCAACCATGGTTGGTTAAAAAGCAAGCATACCTTTAGTTTTGCCAATTATCATAATCCAGAACGTATGGGCTTTGGTGCGCTACGTGTCATTAATGATGATTTTGTCATCGCAGGTCAAGGTTTTGGTAAACATTCACATCGTGATATGGAAATTATCAGTATTCCTTTATCAGGCAAGCTCGGTCACGGCGATAACATCGGTAATAAGGGCACTATTGAAACCGGTGAAATCCAAGTCATGTCGGCGGGTACAGGTATTGCCCACAGTGAAATGAACGCCGATAATCATGAGGCGGTGAGTTTTTTACAGATTTGGGTCATCCCAAACAAAATGAACGTTGAGCCTCGTTATCAGCAAATCCGTATGGATGAACTGATGAAGCCAAATGCGTTTAATCAAATTTTATCGCCTAATAGCGATGATGCAGGCGTGTGGATTCATCAAGACGCATGGTTCAGTATGGGCGATTTTGATAAAGGCGTGACAGAGACGTATCAGCTTAAAAATCCTAACAATGGTGTCTATATTTTTGTCATTAGCGGTAAAGTCGTTATAAACGGTAACACTTTGGATACCCGCGATGGTCTAGGTGTTTGGGATACTAAAAACTTTACGATGGATGTCCTCGATGATGCCAGAGTTTTGCTCATGGAAGTACCTATGAGCTTTTGATACTAAATGAGCTTTTAATGCCAAATAATAGACATTAATTTTTATCTTTTGGTCACACTAAATTCTATCTTACATCATAAGAGGTAAATCATGAGTATTGAAACCCTAGAGCCGCGCTTAGCAGATGTGGGCGGCATTCCCATTGCTCGTCTGTTACCCAATAAAGGTAAGCAGCCAATCGGCGCTTGGTGCTTTCTAGACCATGCAGGTCCTGCTGAATTTGGCGAAGATGAAAGCGGTATGCAAGTCGGTCGTCATCCGCACACCAACCTGCAAACCTTTAGCTGGATGCTAAATGGTGAAGTATTGCATAAAGACAGCTTGGGTAATAAGCAAGTGATTACCAAAAACCAAGTCAACGTCATGACAGCAGGTACTGGCCTTACCCAAGGTATCAGTCATACAGAGCAGAGCGTTTTTCCTGATACCGGTGGTTCGGCAGATGCCGCTCGTGGTCTAAGTATGGTACAGCTGTGGATTGCGCTACCGACCGATCAACAAATCGAACGCAGTTTCCACCATTATCCAGAGCTACCGACATGGCGTGAAGATAACGTCGAGATGGTATTGACGACCGGCAGCTATCACAGCGTCACAGGTAAGCGCTATGAAGCGCCAACCATTCAGTACTCAAAAATGGTCGGTCTCGACGTTTACTTTTTAGAGGATGGTGAAGTTACGCTTAACCTAGAGCCGGGTTTTGAATATGGTATCTTGGTGACAGAAGGGCAGATTGAGTCTGAAGGCAAAATTTGTGAGCAAGATCAAATGTTCCGCTTCCACGATAGCGACGTTGCCAATAATAAAAGCATCAAGCTAGTCGCCAAAAAAGGCACCCGCGTGATGTTTATCGGCGGTGAGCCATTAAACAATCAAGTGCTGCTGTGGTGGAACTTTGTCGCCGACAACAAAGAAGAGCTTGAGCAATCTATCATCGACTGGAACAATGGTCATGAGCGTTTTGGTAATGTCGACTCAGACATGAAACACTTGCTAGCACCAGAATTATCGCAAGGCTTTAAAGGTTAATTTGTTTAGTTTATCTTGGTCTTTATAAACTATTAATAAGATATAATTACAAAAAGGAAGTGTTAATTAAGGTCAATCTTTCTTATAATACAGCAGATTTGTTGATAGTACGGTTGCTTGGTATTACCCATTAATCGTACTCGTATTCATTAATTCCTAATCACTAATATACTTAATCAC
>NZ_PJBX01000175.1:0-77330 GCF_002836335.1 Psychrobacter sp. Sarcosine-02u-2
TTAGGCTTTCTTGGTTTTGATAACGTCAGTAAAATTTTCTTTTACGCTATTTTTCCTATGTTTTTTTGGACTTATTATCATTCTGCTATCTTTGTCACAAAGTCTAATATAAAGGCATATAAAAGACTTAAAAATAGGCAGATCATTTTCACCGATTCATTGACCGATGATGAGAATGACCCACCTTATCAAACAACCACCTTAGATAAGGATAAAGAGGATAAAGAGGATAAAAACAAATTATGACGCTATTAAATTAACGCGTCAAAGTGGTCACGCCATCACTGCCCGCTCTAAGCAGCACATCAGCTTGATTGGCAGCAAAGATACCATTACAGACCACACCAACGATATTATTTAATTGCTGCTCAAGCGCTAGTGGCTGACTGACATCTAAGTCATAAGTATCTAAAATCACATTGCCATAATCGGTGACAAAATCTTCACGATAAACCGGCTCCCCGCCCAAACGCGCTAATTGCCTCGCTACATACGAGCGCGCTTGTGGCAGTACTTCTATCGGTACGGGAAATTCGCGCCCCAAGCATTGCACACTTTTGCTTTCATCAACCATACAGACAAACTTATTGGATGCGGCAGCGACGATTTTTTCACGTGTCAGCGCGCCGCCACCACCTTTAATCAATTGCAAATGTTCATTTACCTCATCAGCACCATCGATATAAACATCAAGCTGACCGGCAAAGTTTAAATCGACGATTTCGATACCCAAGGCGCGTAGTTTATCTTCGGTGACCTGTGAGCTTGCGACCGCCCCAGCAAGCCTTAACGTCGGCAATAACTCAATCAAACAATTTACCGTACTGCCCGTCCCTACGCCAAGTATCATGTCGTCTTCGATATAGCGGAGGGCAGCTTTGGCTGCGGCTTGCTTTTGTGCTTGCTGATCACTCATCATAAATCCTTGGAAAAATAAACGTCTTACTCTAAAAGAGCTAAAATGATAAAAGAGCTAAAATGATAAAAGAAATAAAAGGCGGGCTTATTATAACCGATGGCTTTAGGCGATGTTAGCGTAAAACCTATTCTAAATACTCATTGAACCCTCTCATAGCGCATACTTACTTTAATGTATTTATAAATGAGCATTTAACCTTTAATAAACTCTCGACGAAATTTGCAATTGTGTCTTGCAAGATAGTGAAAATCAGCATAGGCTAATCTATTTCGTTTTTGTGCTTATCTTTACTGGTTTATTGCTGTTTATTATCAAATACCAATTTATAACCATTTGCACTTCTTTTATTCATCTTCTCTTTGTTTAGGAATCATTATGCTGTCACATTGGGTACGAGCCATCTTGCAAGCCACCGTCTATGACGTCGCCATTCAAACACCACTTGAAGCTGCACCGAAGCTGACCCAACGTTTTGCTAATGATATTCGATTTAAGCGCGAAGATTTGCAGCCGGTTAAATCCTTTAAATTGCGCGGTGCGTATAACCGTATTAGCCAATTGAGCGATGCGCAAAAAGCGCGCGGCGTCATTTGTGCTTCGGCAGGTAATCATGCGCAAGGCGTTGCCTACTCTGCTCGTAAACTAGACCTAAATAACATCATTGTGATGCCAACCACCACACCGGATATCAAAGTCGATGCGGTACGCGCGCTTGGCGGTAATGTCGATTTGCATGGCGACAGCTTTGATGAAGCCAACCGTTATGCAATTAATCGTGCTGAGACCGAGGGTTTAACCTTTATCCCGCCATATGATGATGAATTGGTGATTGCAGGGCAAGGCACTATTGGTCTGGAATTGACCCAGCAATGGCGCAACATGGATTATGTCTTCGTTGCCGTAGGCGGTGGTGGTTTGATTTCTGGCGTGGCAGCATTTTTGGGCGAAGTAGCGCCGCATGTCAAAGTCATCGCGGTCGAAGCAGAACAATCAGCATCTCTTAAGGCGGCGCTTGAAGCAAATGAACGGGTTAAACTCAAACAAGTCGGACTGTTTGTCGATGGTGTCGCCGTTGCTCAAATTGGCGAGCTGCCTTTTGATATCGTGCGTATGCAAAAGGGCGATGTGTCAGGTCCCTTAGTCGAGACTGACGTGGTCACTTGTACCAATGATGAAGTCTGCGCGGCGGTGAAAGATATCTTTGAAGAAAACCGTAGTATCGTTGAACCTGCTGGCGCTTTGTCGGTTGCTGGAATGAAAAAATATATCGAAGCCAACAATTTGCAAGGTAAAAACTGCGTTGGTATCATCTGCGGTGCCAACATGAACTTTGACCGCTTGCGCTATATCGCCGAGCGTACGGAGATTGGTGAGAAAAAAGAAGCCATCTTTGGCGTAACGATTCCTGAGCAAACCGGCGCGTTTTTAAACTTTTGCCGCAGCCTACATGGCCGTAATATCACCGAGTTTAACTATCGTGCCGATAGCAAAAAATCACCCGACTCTATGGAACCTGCGTCTATTTTTGTCGGTATCGCCTTAAAAGAAGGCGAGAAAGAGCGTCAAACGATTAGCAACCAATTGGCAGCCGACGGCTATGAAGCGCATGATTTAACCGATGATGACATCGCCAAATCTCATATTCGTCATTTGATTGGCGGTCATGCCCATGTCGAAAATGAGCAATTATTAAGCGTAGTATTCCCAGAACGTCCGGGCGCTTTATTGACCTTTTTAGAAAAATTGGGCGATGACTTTAATATTACCTTATTCCATTATCGCAACCACGGTGCCGCTGAAGGTCGCGTATTGGTTGGCTTACAAGCTTCTGAGGGCAACTCTCGCCAGCTACAAGATGCGCTTCTTGATATCGGCTATGACTGCACCATGCTCAACGACAATATCGGCTATCAGTTGTTCTTAAAGTAATCACAATATAGTACAGCATAGACAATCTTTCACTTATCAGGTCGGTTTTTTAGCGATTAAAAAGCTGGCTCTGATAAATGAATAATGATTATTTACTTATAATGTTCATTCATTTGCAACGATTATTATTAGGTGATAAGCCGTGATTCAAAAGATACTGATTTTTATATTATTGCTAGTTTTAGCTCTCGTGGGTTATAAGATGCTGCAACCTAAAACCACAACTAGCAATAATGTTACGGCTGATACTGATACTTCAGTTGCTGCTTTTACCGCGGCTGATTTGGATGATATCCCGCCAACGTATGTAGATTTAGAGGCAAGTTCATCATCAAGCTCAGTAGCAAATCCAGCTGTAACGTCACAGCCAGTATTAACAGCGCAATCAGCGGTAGCGCCAAGCTTTGCGTGTGATGGCAGGCGACATTGTTCTCAGATGACCTCATGCGCAGAAGCGACTTACTTTATACAGCACTGTCCTAATACAAAAATGGATGGTAATAATGACGGCATTCCTTGTGAAAAACAGTGGTGTCATTGATTTTTAAGTTCTAGACTTCCTATTCATGCAATACAAGACCGTCATAACAATGGTTAATTTATTTTACTTATTCACCACAAAAACCCATTTTGAAAAACTTTAATCACTTATCACTCTTTTAATTCCCAAAAAAACCACCATTATTATCTTAGTTTATTGATATTTATGAGGTTTTGATGAGTAAACATAACAAAAACCACAATCAGCCAAGCCATAGCCAACCAGATACGGTACGTATGCGTCTTGATAAATGGTTATGGGCTGCGCGTTTTTATCGCACCCGCACCCTTGCCAAAGAAGCTATCGAAAGCGGTCGCGTCCATTATGCAGGGAGCCGTGTCAAAACCAGTAAAGAGATTGCAATCGGAGATGAACTCAGTATTCGCCAAGGCTCAGCCACCGCCATGACTGAAAAAACCGTGATTGTCGAAGCGCTAAGTGCCCAACGTGGTAATGCAACTGCCGCCCAAGCGCTGTATTCTGAAACTGAGGAAAGCGAAGAGCGCCGCGCCTACTATGCCGAACAGCGCAAACTGGCCAATCTTGCCCGCCCTGATAATAAACCCAATAAAAAAGAGCGTCGTGATTTACAACGCTTTAAAAACAAGCAAGAATAAAGGCTGCCAGTAACAGCAATATTCTATTATTTATTGCCTAGCGTGACCCTATTGTTTACCTCTGCTCTTGCCATTCAAGGTATTAACCGTTACGCTAACCACCAATTCATTTATTCGATAACATGCTAAGCAACCGCATTATCATGCTGGTCTTGATAGCATGTTTTTTTGTTGTGATAAAAGGTCTTTATATGCCAATCAAAGCGTCTACTCCTTCCTCTGTTCTAGTGGTTTGTTTGGGGAATATTTGCCGTTCACCGACCGCCGAAGAGATTTTCCGTCAGCAAGCAGCGATTGCAGGGCTGGCGATGAAAGTGGATTCAGCAGGTACGGGAGACTGGCATATTGGTCATGCGCCAGATGAGCGGGCACAGCGCCACGCCAAAGCCCATGGTTACAACATCAATAAGCTGGTCGCGCGTCAAGTGAGCGCTGACGACTTTCGTAAGTTTGATTTAATTTTGGCGATGGATGCGCAAAACTTAGCTGACCTACAAGCCATAAAAGACAGTATCAGCGATACAGATGGCAAGCTTGCCAAACTGGCATTATTTAGTGAAGAAGACCCAACTTACGGCGGCGACGATGTACCAGACCCTTATCAAGGGGACGCCGATGCTTTCGAAGAAGTGATTGAACGTATTGAATCCAGTTCGCAAGCTTGGATTGAAAGTTGGAAAACTGCTTAGTTTAATAGTTCTTAGCGCTAAATGTTTAACCACACTCAATAATAGTTAGCGATAAAGTGCTATATTTCTGCTACTTTTATGCCGCTCATCCTTTATAATAAACACCGCATGATTTTTTGTTTATTTGCCCTATAGGCTATGTTATGACCTCAGCTTTACGCCATGATTTCTGTGCTCAACCTGCGACATCAACCCATCTTGCAGTGAATATATCGCAGGATAATTTAGTCGATTTGTCGCATAGCAATACCATGGCATTAGCATCTGTAGCGGATGTGGTCGTCCCACTAACGGATGAGGCACAGCTTGATGCCTTTATGGCAAATTATGAAAAAGAGGCAGCACCTACTAAGCCGTTATTCGTTCTTTCAGGCGGCAGTAACGTTTTATTGCCCGCACAGCTAAATGCGATTGTCTTACGACCACAGATGCGCGGTATTAGCGTGACAGCGCAGACAGACAGTTATGTCGATATCGAAGTGATGGCTGGTGAAAATTGGCACGACTTGGTCATGCATACGGTTGCTCAAGGTTGGTATGGCCTAGAAAATTTGGCACTGATACCGGGTTTGACTGGCGCAGCGCCGGTACAAAATATCGGCGCTTACGGTGTGCAGTTAGAAGACTGTCTAGAGTACGTGCGTGCCTATCATCTCCCAACCCAAACTTGGCATCAGCTAACAGCAGCAGACTGCGAGTTTGGCTACCGCGACAGCCTCTTTAAGCGTACGCCCAATACTTGGCTGATTACGCGCGTTGGTTTTCGTCTGCATACCGATCCCAGCAAAATCCTTGCCAGCTACGGCGATGTGCAGACGGTCGCGCAGCGCTATGCCGAGCAGCGAGGACGCAGCCAGCCCAATCCTGCTGATGTCATGCAAGCGATTATAGATATTCGCCAGCAGAAGCTGCCCGACCCTAAGCAGCTACCCAATTGCGGCAGCTTTTTTCAAAATCCTATTATTTCTCAAGCGCAATTTATAGCGCTAAAAGCCATCCATCCTACCATCGTTGGCTATCCAACGCCCGATGCCATGGTTAAGGTGGCAGCTGGCTGGTTAATTGAACAGGCTGGTCTAAAGGGGCATGGTTTAGCGCCAATACTCACCCATCAGCAGCAAGCGTTAGTGTTGACTAATCACAGCCCATATCAAGCGGCGCAAGCGGATGTGGCAAAAGCGCAGCAGCATATCGCTGACATTGTCCATGAGAAGTTTGCGATTGAATTGGCGCGCGAGCCGGTTTGGGTAAATGCTGACGGCTCTATTGGATTTGATGAGCATGTGGTCTAAGCGATCATGGTCCAAGCGCTTATGGCGCTCTTATTTACGTTCAGCTGAGCGTATGATAAAGCTGTTTCGTATTATTAATGCCACTTTTTTGCTTGGCTCAACGGCCGTTATTCTCGTTCTTATCAGTTTGTTTACCCCGCTATTTTCGCAAGCGGTGGTTTATCTCTTAGCACATTTACCCGTACCAAAGATGCAACCTGCCGCCATGAGTTCTCCGCCGACCGCTTATGTGGTGTTGGGCGGCGGCTTGACCAATGACAATAACAATCAAACTATTCTCAATAGTTATAGCCTTAATCGCGCCCGTACAGCAGCAACCGCTTATCATGACTTGCCGCTACCTATCGTCCTGAGCGGCGCCGAAGCGCCTTGGCTTGGTCAATGGCTTATTGAACACGGTATTGACGGGCTTATCAGCGAAAATGCCAGTATGAATACCTGTGAAAATGCGCGTTTTACTGCCAAGCGCATTCCTCTGTATCATGTGTACCTTATCACCGACAGCTATCACATGGCGCGCGCGCGCAGACAGTTTGCTTTAAATGGCATTAATAGTACGCCAATTAACGCGCCCTTACCGGTGCGGCGTGATTGGATGGAACCAGCGCAAAACTTAAGCCATTCGCGGCGGGCAGTTTATGAAGTTGCCGCTTACTTACGTGATGTCATTCGTCCGCAAACAAACTGTCGCCAAGCAAATGATGTGACCTCGCAGCAACTATTAACCCCAAGGGGTAATGTCGCTAAAAACCCTACTGAGCAATAGCCAGCTGGCATTTACTGTTTTAGTTTTAATATCATTAGATACCTATTATTGCCCCATTATCCACTGTCTTATTTTTGAACTTTATAGAACATTTATAACACTTGCAATAAGTGTATAATATAAGAAACTGCTATGAAAGAGGTTTGCCATGCTCAGTATATTTTTATTAATTCCTTTAAGTTTAATGCTGTTCGTGGTCGCTATCTGGGCAATACGCTATGCGGTTCGATCAAACCAATTTGAAGATTTAGATAATGCATCGCAGCGCATTATCTTGGATGATCGCCAAGAGCGTCGCCAAACCATTCAAGCCCATGAGCCTAACGAGAATACCCCTCAAGCACCGCAAACCAATGATCCAGCAGACTCCAACAGAATCGACGATTGAGTGCTACCGATTCACCTTTTACCGATATCGTCTTAATAAAGCAAATATCTATCAATAAAACTCAATCCTTTAGCCTTTTATATCTCATTTATACCTGACTGTTTTTATCATTTCTTTAGGGCAAGGATAAAAGCAGGCTCACCCTTTACCGTTTTTAGGAGAAACCCCCATGACCACAGCTTTACTCGTTGCGGCATTACTAATGGGATTTTTAGGTTCACCGCATTGCTTAGGCATGTGTGGCGGTTTGGTCGCGGCATTTAGTTTATCGATGAAAGATGTCAGCCCTGCTAAGCGCCGTGCTTTGATAGCGACCTATCATTTCGGACGTTTAAGCAGTTACGCATTTTTGGGCTTGGTTGCTGGACTTGTTGGCACCACTGTTTTAGAGCCGTTGATGACGGGAAACAGTATGCCTCGTATCTTATTAGGTTTGGTATTGGTCTTTGTGGGCGTCACCATGCTTGGCGCGCCATTTTTAGCCAAACTTGAGCGCGTCGGCATGCGTTTTTGGCAATTCCTTAGTCCGCTTCGCCAAAAAGTATTTCCACTTAATACCTTTCCGCGTGCTTTAGCGGCAGGGTTATTATGGGGTTTTTTACCTTGCGGCTTGGTGTATGGTGCGCTACTTATCGCTGTCGTTGCTCATAACCCACTGGGTGGTGCGGCATTGATGTTTGTCTTTGGTTTAGGAACTGTACCGATGTTAGTGGCTACCCACGAGACAGTTGGTTGGCTACGTGAAAAAATTGGCCGTATGCGTTTAAGACAAATTAATGGCGCTATCATGGTGTTATCTGGCTTAGCGGTTGCTTTTGTTCCTATGATAATGGCTAGCATGCATGGTGGCCACGGCGGCGGTAATGGACATGGCGAGCATGCTCAAATGAATCATGGCAGCCACGCCGCTATGATGGCCGATAGCAATACTTCCTCTGAAGCGACAACAGCGACCACCGCCCATCATAATATGAACAATATGCAGCACGAGATGACGCCCGCTATGAATGGCTCAATGCATGATATGCCACATGATGCAGGTAATGCAGATAACGCTATGAATCACAATAAGCATAATATGACAGATGAGCAGCAAATGAATAGCCATCATCACGAAGCTATGCCAGAATCTTCTCAATAGCAGCATAAAAAATATCATGACCCTATAAAAAAGCCCTTAACATCATGATGACGTTAAGGGCTTTTTTATGCAGCAATATTTATCAAAATAAAAGTTGCTTTAATAAAATCATTCCTGCCATTGCTCAAGGTGAAACTTGGTATCCAAATGCTTCTCTAGCGCTGGGATATTAAAAGCATCGTCTTCGCTGACAAAGCTGATACTGATACCGGTTTGTCCGGCGCGTCCCGTACGACCAATACGGTGTACGTAATCATCTGGCTGATCTGGCAAAGTATAATTAATCACATGGCTGACATCATCCACATGGATGCCGCGTCCTGCCACATCAGTTGCGACCAGCACAGAAGCATGACCATCTTTAAAGCGTTGCAGATATTTTTCACGCTTTTGCTGAATCACATCGCCTGATAACATGACGATTTTATGCGCCTGACGCAGCTTATGATACAAACGCTTCACTTGGTCTTTACGGTTGGCAAAAATTATCACCTTCTCTACTGTCTCATCAGTGATGAAACGCTCGACCGCAGCGAGCTTTTGATCTTCGGTTAATAAGTAAAAATGCTGATCGACCAATTCACTGGTTTTATGCTCAGGCTCAATCTCTACAAATTCTGGCTCATGTAACCAGCGATAGGCAAGATTCATCACATCTTGGTTAAAGGTGGCAGAAAACAGCAAACTTTGACGATCGGTATTGGGCGGCATACGACCAACCAAGCGTTTGATATCTGGGATAAAACCCATATCGAGCATACGATCTGCTTCATCTAATACCAACACTTCAACGCGATCGAGATAAACCATGCCCTTGTGCATCAAGTCAATCAAACGCCCTGGAGTGGCAATTAAGATATCGACATATTGGCGCTCAAGCTCATGCTGCTGAGTTTCATAATTGGTACCACCCATGATACAAACGCTGTGAAGCGAGGTATATTTGGTCAGAGCAATACAGTCATCAAATATCTGCTGGGCAAGCTCACGCGTTGGCGCCATAACCACGGCTCTTGGCTCGCCCAAATAGCGTTTTTCATCGGCAGCAAAGGGACGCTTAAGCAGTGCTTCCATAATAGTCAATAAAAACGTTGCCGTCTTGCCAGTACCGGTTTGCGCCTGTCCGATAGCGTCTTGATTTGCCAATGTATGCGGTAATATCTGTGCTTGAATGGGCGTCAATTCAGTGAAGCCTAAATCATTTACAGCTCGCAAAGTGGCATTTGATAACGGCAAATCGGTAAACGTCTTAAAAGTACTCAAAAAAAATATCCTTTTGTATAATTTGCTTGCCATTAATAGCATATCCGCGCTAAGCAGACAAACAATAAAACAAGCATGCATAAAAAAGCCAAGCCTAACATCTAAACTTACCAAATATGCTGCGTTTTATTCAACATAGGCAAGACAGACGGGCTTGACTTAGTAGTATATCAGTAGTTTGTAACGACATTATAGCCAAACGGCATTAATGTCGGTAGCGATTACTCTTCTACTTTTCTGACTTCTTCAGCTTGCAGGCCTTTTTCGCCTTCAACCACACTGAACTCAACTTTTTCGCCATCTTTTAAAGAGCGATAACCATCACCTTGGATCGCGCGGAAATGGACAAAAATATCTTCGCCGCTATCACGTTGAATGAAACCAAAGCCTTTTGAGTCATTAAACCACTTAACGATACCTTGCTCACGAGCTGACATAATATTACTTCCTAAAAAGTCACTTAACCCCAAATTCCTTTGCGACATTGCATATAAACGGGGTTGAAGATTATGAAATCAAAATGTAAGAGTACTACTCTACATACCATCATCGCCTCATAAAGCCTGTTATTACTCTCTTTATGAATCAGCGTATAGTAAATTCGTCCTCACCAACATAAGCAGCTATCAAAATACTCTAAGCATTATATTAATTGCTTATATCAGCGCTAGCAACAAACAAGTAATATTTGTTGCGTAAAAAATATCATAGCATGGGTTTTTGGCAACATAAAGACTTTTCACATGATTTTTAGCCCTTATAGCAGTTTTTGCGGTTATTTTTATAACCATGCTGACAAACTGTTATGATAAAGGACTAAAACATCGTATATTTAATGTATTTTCTTTCTCAAAATTCCAAAAAAGCACCGTCATAAAAGTACGGCGCCGCTTATTTTTAATAATAGCAACCCACTTACCTTAATAATTGTAGAGCCAACTATAACTATGACAACCACTTCTCAGCCAATAAAAGCAAATAGCAATCTACAACAAAATGATAAGACGTTGACGCATAAATTATTGCTGATCAATGGCGTTAATCTTAACTTGCTCGGTAAACGTGAGCCGAAAATCTATGGCCATACGACCCTTGCTGATATTGAGAAAAATTTGATCGAGCGTGCCGCCAAATACGACATCGAGCTGATTTGTATCCAATCAAACCATGAGGGCAAGCTGGTCGATGAGATTCAATATTATGGTCTTTTAGCAGAAACCGCTGCACAAGTAGATGCGATTATTATCAATCCTGCTGCTTTTACCCATACCTCAGTGGCGATACGCGACGCGCTATTGGCAACACAAAAACCCTTTATAGAGGTGCATTTATCCAATGTTCATGCTCGTGAGCCGTTTCGGCAGCATTCGTATTTAAGCGATATAGCCGTCGGCGTGATTTGCGGTCTCGGGCATTTGGGTTATCAGATGGCATTGGATTATTGGCTAACCCATACTTATGCTTTAAAATTAGACGGTTAACGTAGAGATTATGACTTTATTTATATCAAGAAAACGTCAAATAAGCACAAGACTATTAGCATTGAAGTTGCGATCAAGTTGCTTTTGGCACATTAGTCAAACAGCAATGATATGATGAAAGTAATAATATTAGCGCATGAAAAACAACCCACGATATGGTGATATGAATGGCAAAATCGTCCGGAAAACGCTTTATGAAACTCGCTGGCATGACCGCAAGTATCGCCGGTAAAGCTGCTAAAAACTCATTAAAGCACCTCTCAAGTGACGAAGAAAAACGTCTAGAAGCGCGCTCAGCGCTGATGCAAGACGTCGGTGTGCAAATCGCTGAAACGCTTGGTGAAATGAAAGGCGCGGTGATGAAAGTGGGACAAATCGCCTCCCAATATAAAGACGTGTTTCCACCTGAAGTGGCGACCGCTTTAGAAAAACTCCAAAAAGACGCGCCGCCGATGCCTTATGGACAAATACGCGCGCAAGTTGAGCGTGAATTAAAAGCGCCTATTGCTGAGTTATTTACCCAATTTGAAGAAGCGCCATTTGCCGCGGCGTCAATCGGACAAGTGCACAGAGCGGTTTTGCCGTCTGGACAAAGGGTGGTGGTAAAGGTGCAGTATCCTGATGTCGATGAAAACTGCGATAGCGATCTAAAACAAGTACGCATGGCGCTTAAAATAGCTGGCGTACTCAATATGAGTAAGCAGTTACAAGAGCAGCTGTTTAATGAGATTCGCCAAAGTTTGCATGACGAGCTCGACTACGTTAAAGAGGCGCACAATCTACAGGTATTTGGCGCCTTTCATGCCGATGATGAAGGGCTAATTATCCCCAAAGTGATCAGTAGCCATTCATCCAAGCGCATTTTGACCTTGACTGAAGAGATGGGTGAGCCGCTTGCTGTTGCTGCGACATGGGATAACGACATTAAGCAAAAAATCGCTAAGCGCCTGTTTCATTTTAGCGCTGGACAGCTATTTGGTTTATACCGTATGCACTGCGACCCCCACCCTGGCAACTTTGCTTTTCGCACCGATGGTAGCGTTGTGGCTTATGATTTTGGTGGTATCCGCAGTTATAGTGACAGCGAAGTACAATTATTTCTCCGCTTTGCTAAGCATGCCTTAAAAGGTGATGTGACCGCGCTTGAGCAAGACTTGATTGCCCTTGATATCCGCCGCGATGATGATAAAGTTGTGCCGGGTGAATTTTATAAAGAGTGGTTAGAGATTGGACTTAAACCCTTATCCATAGAACCTTATCAGCAAGGCCCTTTTGATTTTGGCAGCAGCCAAACCCATCATGAAGCCATTGCCCAAATGCGCACCTCGTTAAAGTATTTTGGTCAGTTTCAGCCATCAGCAACGACGATGATGCTTGACCGTACCATTTCAGGTCAGTATTGGAATTTGGTCAATCTAGGCGTGGTTATCGATTTATCGCCGCTGGTTACAGAATATATAGACTACTAAACATGCAGCGCATGACCGCAGCGATCGCAGAAATCCGCTCCTACGGCGTGACCGAATTTGCCGCAGTTTGGACAGGCAATCGGGTTTAGCTGCGGGCGCATGTTACGTGCCAGCTCGGCGGTAAAAATACCTGTCGGCACGGCAATAATCGCATAACCGGTGATCATCACCATCGATGCAATCGCTTGCCCGATTGGCGTTTTTGGTGACATATCACCATAGCCCGTGGTCGTAACCGTCACCACTGCCCAATAAATAGAGATAGGAATACTGGTAAAACCATTTTCTGGCCCTTCTACCACGTAAACAACCGAACCAAAAATAGTCACTAGCAAAACGAGTGATAAGAAAAATACCGTGATTTTCTGTTGGCTGGTTTTAAGTGCTGAGGCAAGAAAGCCCGCTTGCTGCATGTAGGTATTGAGCTTGAGTACCCGAAATACCCGTAAGATACGCAGGATGCGAATGACGAGCAGATACTGGACGCCGCCAAATACAAGGCTTAAATAGCTGGGTAATACCGACAATAAATCTACGATGCCAAAGAAACTAAACGCATAACGAAAGCGATTGGGCGCCGAAAACCACCTTAAAATATACTCAATGGTAAATAAAATGGTAAAAAACCATTCTGCATAACGAAATAGCGTACCATATTGCAAACGCATATATAGCACACTATCGAGCATTACCACGGCAACACTGGCCAAAATCGCAATCAATAATACAATATCAAACAGCTTACCCAAACGGGTATCCGTGCCTTCGATAATGATATGAATGCGGTTACGCAAATGGGTAATGGCTTCGGCGGTTGGTTGCTTCATAAAGTCGGTATAGTCACAAAATCAATGGTTATAAAAAACCGAACGCTTTAAGCTGATATGGGCAAGCTAAGGTTGGTCAAAATGCGCTAAAGTGGTTTATAATACTGCCAATATTTTACTAGCGGTTTTCATCGCCTTAGGCAATAGTCGCTCAAGACAAAGAAGATAGCAGTGTAGCAAAAAAGCGCGCCAAACGACATACATATCGTTAACTTGCCGATAGGTCTATTACACTGTATTAACCGCACAATCATATAATAACAATACCTTATCAAGTATGAAAAGTTGTTAACAAGGCATAGCCTACTAACTTTTTATACGCACTATAAACAACCCGTAAAACGTAAGGACGTCATATGGCAGGCCATTCAAAATGGGCAAATATCAAACACCGTAAAGCCCGTCAGGATGCGGTAAAAGGTAAAATATTTACCAAGATTATTCGTGAAATTGTTTCTGCTGCCAAGCAAGGTGACCCCGACCCTGATAAAAACCCACGCTTGCGGGCGGTTATCGAAAAGGCTTTATCAGTCAATATGACTCGAGATACCATCAACCGCGCGGTTGCTCGTGGTACAGGCGGCGATGACAATGACAATATGGATGAAGTCAGCTACGAAGGCTATGGCGTCGGCGGCGTCGCGGTACTGGTAGAAACCATGACTGACAATCTGAACCGTACGGTCAGTGAAGTGCGCCATGCCTTTACCAAAAATGAAGGCAACCTTGGCACCTCAGGCTCGGTCGCTTATTTGTTTACCAAACGCGGTGAAATCGTTTTTAACGATGTCAGCTTAGAAGAAGAAGTCATGCTCGCGGCTTTGGACGCTGGCGCGCTGGACATCGAAAACGATGGTGAAAGCTTGCTGGTTATTACTGAATGGGAAAATTTCGGTCGAGTAAAAGATGCGCTCAATGCAGCAGGGCTTGTCTCTGATAATGCCGAAGTCACTATGGCACCTGCCACCAGCGCTGAGATTGATAATATCGACGACGCGCTAAAAGTGATGAAAATGATCGATATGCTAGAAGATATTGACGATGTGCAAGAAGTCTATAGTAATGTGAGCTTTACCGATGCAGTCATGGCGCAGCTTGAACAGTAGCCTAATGTGTCTGAGCTTAGTCTAAGATTTACTAGCAAAAAACCTTGGCAAATTTAACTAGCATACGTCAAAAACCATATTATCCGTAGCAAAAAATAAAAACCAGACAGTGTCATACTCTCTGGTTTTTTTTGTTATTTGCATCATCCTTTATAGGTATTGTATCGTCAATAAGTGAGGCATATAATTCGATTTTAACAGTAATAATTATCATTAACATATAAGAATGGATAAGGATTCTTTATGCGCACCTCCCTTCTGCCCTCTTATTCAGCCGCCACTGCCGTCAATATTCATACGCTTAACTCTAAAGCTACCCATCTGTGCTCGTTACTCGATTTGGCTAAGCATCAGCCTGCTATTATTGATGATATCATCGCCAATGAGCGCTTTGGTGAAATGGATAACATTATCAGTCAACGACTCAAAGATTTAGGTTTTCTGCCTAATACCACTATTCAAATCGTTGCCAAAGGTCTGTTTGGCAAGCCGCCTTATGCGGTGCAACTGAGTACCGGTGCGCAGTTTAGCTTACGCGCCGATGAGTTCATAAAAATCAGTTGTATCGCTATAGATTCAAGGTAAGTATTCGGTCTAATTTACTAACTTGCTCCTGACTTACTGTATTAAGGCTGTTGTAGGTTGTAGCACCTTAATGACTGATAACTTAATAAATAAGCGATGTCTGACTAAATGCCAAGTACGCAAACACAAGCCAAAACCCGCCCTATCAATCTTGCTTTAGTTGGCGCCCCTAATTGTGGTAAAACCGCTACTTTTAATGTGCTGACAGGCTCTAAAGCAAAGGTGGCCAATTATTCTGGCGTCACTGTCGATAAACGCAGTGCCACACTGCTTGGGCATGCTACGGTCAATATTATAGATTTGCCGGGTACTTATAGCCTAAAGACCACCAGCCTTGATGAAGAAGTTACGCGTCAAGTGCTCTTTGGCCAGATGGCGGGCGAGCCGATACCAGATGGGATAATTTTTGTGGCTGATGCGACCAACCTGCGGATGTCATTACGGATGCTGCTGGAACTCAAAAGCTTAAATTTGCCAATCATAGTCGCGCTCAATCTGAGCGATGTAGCAGAAAGCCGAGGACTGATAGTTGACCAAGCCATACTATCAAAGGAGCTGGGCGTTGCTGTCGTCAAGACGGTGGCAATCAAGCGTCAAGGCTGTGAGCAGTTGCTGGTTTTGGCAGATGAGTTTATTGAGCATATAAAGCATAAAGCTCAGCCCGTGCGTTTTTTCAAAGCTGATAGCAGTGGTAATCATATTGATAATGGCTTTAATAACATTAACCCTGATACGCAAGCGATGTATAAGAGTGCTGATGATATTTTGAGCCGAGCGGTGATAAGCGCACAACGTTTGCCAAAGTGGCATGAGCGCATAGATTATTTGGCATTGCATCCCGTCATTGGGGTCATTATTCTATTAACGATTCTTTTTGTTATCTTTCAAGCTGTCTACGCGTGGGCAGAGCCGCTGATGCAAGGCATTGAATGGCTGGTAGCAAGTCTTGGAGCGCTGTTAGTCGACTGGCTACCAGATGGGATATTACAAAGCCTGCTCGTCAATGGCGTCGTTGCTGGCGTGGGTAGCGTCGTGGTGTTCGTACCACAAATCACCCTGCTATTTTTATTCTTATTAATACTAGAGGACTCAGGTTATTTACCGCGCGCCGCTTTTTTACTGGACAACTTATTGTCTAAAGTAGGCTTATCTGGACGCTCATTTATCCCTTTGTTGTCAGGTTTCGCTTGTACGGTGCCAGCGGTTATGTCGACCCGTACTATTCCCAATCATAAAGAACGTTTTGTGGCGATTGCGGTATTGCCCATGCTGACGTGTTCGGCGCGTTTGCCGATTTATGCGCTGATTATTGCAGCGGTGATTCCCAATCAAACCGTCCTAGGTGTTTTCAACTTACAAGGTATGACCTTATTTGTATTGTATATCGCCGGTATTTTTTCAGCGGCGTTTGTATCGTGGCTGTTCAAACGCTTTCATAGCACGACGGCAAAAGCGGCAGCATTTCCCTTATTGATGGAGCTTCCTACTTATCGTCTGCCAAATATCAAACATATTGCCAGTGAGCTTTGGGACAAGATAAGTGCTTTTTTAATGCGAGCCGGTACAGTCATTTTTGCGCTGACGGTAATATTATGGGTATTGGTGACTTTTCCTGCCGCCCCGATTGGCGCGACAAACCCAGCGATTGATTATAGTTTTGCGGGCATGCTTGGGCATATGATTGAGCCGATTTTTGCGCCCATTGGTTTTACCTGGCAGATGTGTATTGCTTTAATCCCAGGGCTTGCCGCTCGCGAGGTCGTCATTGCCGCGCTTGGCACGGTATATGCGGTCGGTAGCGTCGGCGATGAGGCCGTCAATCAAACGCTCATCCCGATCATTCATACGCAGTGGGGATTGGCTACTGCGTTTTCATTTTTGGCATTTTATGTTTACGCGCCGATGTGCTTAGCTACGCTAGCCGTTATTCGCCGCGAAACCAAGTCTTTAAAACAAACCATCGCCATCGCCAGCTATTTATTTATATTGGCTTATGCGATGGCGTGGCTCACCTATCGGGTGACAGGAAGTTTTTTTGGATTTTAGAGAGGTAATGATGAGTACATGGGTCGAATATTTATTGGTATTTATAATCGTTGTTTTATCTTTTTATTACGTATGGACTAAGGTAATCTTTAAAAAGTCGAAGGATTGCAATGGCTGCGGCAAATGTTCTAAATAGCCAAAAAACTTATAGTCAGAATTTTTGGCGTAGTAAAAAAAATCTTAGCGTTTAACCTCAACCCCTTCGAGCGTCAGCAAGTATGTTTTTTTATCTAAGCCGCCGGTATAACCGCCCAATTTACCATCGCTCGCAATAACGCGGTGACAAGGAATGATGATGCTAAAGGGGTTTTTGCCATTGGCATTGGCTACCGCGCGAAAGCCTTTAGGATTACCGACTCGCTGCGCTAGTGTGGCATAACTAATCGTTTCACCATGCGGTATCTGTTGCAGCTGTTGCCAGACGCATTGCTGAAAATCAGTTCCTAAGCTTATGTCTAATGGCAAGTCAAATGCTTGACGCTCACCTTTAAAATAGGCTGCTAATTGCTCAAGCGCTTCTAAAAGTAGCGCCTCAGCAGGCTCGCTTTTGCTTAAATTATTTTGAGCGATAAAGGTAAAATCCTTATCGACAAGCCCATAATGCTTTTTAAGCTTGGGAATAGATTTTGAGCTGTGCCAAGAATCGCCCACCTGCAGCCAATTGACTTCAACCAACTTAGGGCTGCTATGCCCATGCCTACTAGCAATCAATGCCAACTGGTGCGACTCAACCGCTGCGATGGTGACTATCATGATTCTTTCCTCTAAACACTCATATTTTTGACACTTATTTATTCATTGAAAAAAACCAGCAAGCGCTATTCTTTATCATCGGTCTCAAATAAGGCCGCGACAAACTGTTTTGGACTAAAGGCGCGCAAATCATCAATCGACTCACCGACCCCAATATAACGAATCGGCACATCCGTGGTTTCAGCGATATTGAACACCACACCACCTTTTGCCGTACCGTCTAGCTTGGTAATGGTAATACCGGTTAATGGTACGACTTCATTAAATAACTCGACCTGATTGATGGCGTTTTGACCCGTGCCAGCGTCGAGGACAATCATACCTTCATGCGGCGCGCTTGGATCAGCTTTACGCATGACGCGCACGACTTTTTCAAGCTCCGCCATCAGGTGGGTTTTATTTTGTAAGCGCCCTGCCGTATCAGCGATTAACACGTCGATATTTTTTGCTTTGGCAGATTGCATGGCATCAAAGATAACAGAGGCGCTATCAGAACCATGACCTTGAGCAACGACAGGAATGTGATTGCGCTCACCCCAAATTTGTAGCTGTTCAGTCGCCGCGGCACGGAAGGTATCGCCAGCCGCTAACATGACGGACTTTCCTTCACCTTGCAGCCGCTTAGCAAGTTTGCCAATAGTCGTCGTTTTACCAACACCATTGACGCCTACTACTAAGATAACAAAAGGTTTTTTACTGGTATCGATGACTAATGGCGCAACTTTTGGCGTTAAGATATCGACCAGCTCAGTTTGCAGTGCTTTATATAATGAATGGGCATAAATCAAATCGCCACGGGCGGTTTGCTCAGTCAGGCTTTTAATAATACGATTGGTGGCATTGACCCCGATATCGGCGACCAACAGCTGGTCTTCCACTTCTTCTAAGAGCTCATCGTCAATCTCTTTGCCACCGATAAGGATACTAACCATCCCTTCGGCAAGATTTTTACGTGACTTACTCAGCCCCGTCTTCATGCGATTAAACCAGCTGCCTTTTTCCTTATTTTCCTCAGTCTGTTCTGACTGTTGCGATTCTTCTGGCGCTGTTGTCGGCTGCTGTAACTCAGTTTTTGCTTTATCAATAGCGCTGCTATCGTTATTTTTAGAGGTGACGCTCGCACTATCGCCCAGATGATCTTGCAAAGGCATCGTAGGAATTGAGGTTGTAGACTGCGACGCAGCAGTATTTGTATTTGCAGCACTTTTTGCCGTCGTTTCTACAGTACCCTCTATAGTATTTGCAGCAGGGCTTTGTTTTTCTGTCTCAATAATCGGCGTCGCTAGTGGTAGGTCTGCCGCTGTATCAGTAAGTGGAGTATCTTCAGACTCCTCGATGATAGGCACCGATTGCGCTGGCAGACTGGGTAAGGTAATATCATCGTCATCCAAATCATCAAGACCGCCGTCAAGGTTGATGACCACACGATTGCTATTATTGGGATTATTCATAAGCTTGCCCTAAAAGTTATCATTATCAGTAGTTTTTAAAATGATGTGCCGCCCGCCTTTGATGATTAACGGACGATTATTTTTAGCCTAGTTTAGCATAATTCAAGCGGCGCTTAGCCTTTAGCATCGTAGAGCATGGTTAAATTATAAAAACTCATAAATTCATAATAAAAACGCTTACTAATTAAGAATAACCTTCCTAATGAGAGGTTTATAAATCTTATAACTGTATAAGCAAGTTTCGCTTAAGGTTTAGACACAAAAATCTGACCTTTAATAAGCCAAACTTCGCCTACCCTTAGCATGATTATGCCACCCTATTTCGTTTACTTTACTTGGCCACTTATATTGGAAATGACCTATGTTATCACTATCGAACGATTATAAAAAAATGACCCAAATGGGCGCCGCCTTGCTTGTTGCTACTATCGCGTTGTCCTCAACTGGCTGTAGCACTACACAAGAATTTAAACCGACTGCCAGCGTCATGGTTGGAGCACACAAGTCTTTATAATGGCGTTATGTTTATCATAAATAGGTATATTCATCTAATCATAAATATACGCCATTCTCACTCTCTAACTAAATCACTTATCAGCTACCTTTTATATAAGTAGAACCTATCATGTCCTCACCTTTACCTACTATCTCTTTACGCTTTGCCTGCGCTTTAGCGATGGCGACTACCCTTGCGGCTTGCCAAACCAGCGCGATTTCTTCGGCGAGTGAAGTCGCTAAAAATAAAAATACTACGACCACAGATGTGGTAAATAAAAACCAACTGGTTAAAGACACTGAGCAACCTTCAGCATTGACCATGGATATGTCTGGTCGCCATGAATACCAGCTCGAAAATGGCTTAAAGATAGTGGTCAAAGAAGACCACCGCGCGCCTGTGGTCATGACCCAAATTTGGTATCGCGTCGGCTCAGCAGATGAGCCTCTCGATAAAGGCGGCATCTCGCATGTGCTTGAGCATATGATGTTCAAAGGCACCGCTGATGTATCAAGCGACGATTATGAGCGTTTGATTGCCAAATTTGGCGGCGTCAATAATGCCTTTACCAGTTACGATTTTACCGGTTATTACGAGCTATTCCCTGCCAATCGCTTGCCGTTAGCCTTAGAGCTAGAAGCAGATCGCATGAAAAACTTAATATTTGATGACAAAGCGTTTGCCAAAGAGCATCAAGTGGTCATGGAAGAGCGTCGTCAGCGTACGGATGACAATCCGATTGCCAAAGCTTATGAGTCATTTCGCTTGCTGGCAATGCCAAACAGTCCGAAAGGCGAATCGGTCATTGGCCCTATGAATGAGCTTGAATCAATCACCCTTAACGATTTAAAAGACTGGTATAAAATCTGGTACGCACCTAATAATGCCACGTTGGTTATCGTCGGCGATGTTGAGCCAACCGACGTATTAGCGCAGGTCAAACGCTATTTTGGGGAGCTAAAGCCAAGCGCGTTACCTAAGCGTCCTGTGGTCACACAAAAGGGTTTTCGCGGTTATCAGCAGGTAGAGTCTGAGCAAACGGTACAAGTGCCGGTTTTGCTGATGGGTTATAACGTACCCAGTCTGGTAACAGCGGGCGCTAACAATGAGAAGCAAGCGTATGCACTCTCGCTTGCGCAAGATGTATTAGATGGTGGTCTATCAGCACGCCTCGAGAGCAGGCTGGTACGCGAGCAAGGACTGCTGACCACAGTTGGTACGTCTTACGATTTGCTCGATCGCGGCGATGGGCTGTTTTTGATACAAGCAACCCCGCGCGAAGGCGTCAGTTTAGCGCAGGCACAACAAGCCATTATCAATGAAATCAATAAGCTATCTACCGACCCGATTGCTGCCGATGAAATCGAACGTGCCAAAACCAATACTGTCACCGGTTTGGTATACGCACAGGACAGCATGGAAGGTCAGGCGCGTATGATTGGCTCGCTGCAATCTATCGGTCTTGATGACAGGTTACTGGCCAAATTGCCAACCAAGCTTGATAGCGTAACCATTGCAGATATCCAAGCGGCAAGTAAAAAGTATTTGGTCAAAGATAATTTAACGGTCATGCATATCATCCCACCTAAAGAGACTGCCAATAGAAATAAAGTTAGCCAAAATAAAATGAGCAAAGACACTGTTAATAAAAATGTTGCTACCGATAGCGCTACTAAAGAAGCGGCTAGCAAAGCCAAATAACATCAATGTGCTATCCAATTAACTTGGCAAAAACCCGATACTGATGACCTTATGAATAAGAAGAAAGACATGACTCAAACACCTTTTCTCAAAAGAAATAAATTATCATCTCATTTTAAGCAGCTCCCTTATCTGAGCGCTTGCGCCTTCTTTGGGATGATGAGCTTGACTACTATTGCGCAGGCAGATATGGCAGGTGGCGAAGATGCTCGTACGCCAGCTGCTGCAGTCGATACCAGTGCGCCAATTGCCGCTCTGTCTAAGCTGAGCAGTCTTGAAAATGCCAAACCTTTAGAAGTCACGGTGCCAGACATACAGAGCTTTAAGACCAAAGCCGGTATTCCTGTGCTTTTCGTGCCGACCACTACCTTGCCCATCGTCGATATTGACTTGCGCTTTAACGCCGGTAGCGCACGTGACGGTACTATCAGTAAATCAGGCTTTGGTATTGCCAATATGACCGCGACGATGCTTGAACAAGGCTCCAAACGCTTAGATGAAAACGCGTTCACGCGGGCGGTCGAAACTTTGGGTATCAGTTTAGGTAGTAGCGCCTATAAAGACATGTTTATTGTCTCGTTGCGTAGCTTATCTGATGATAAACATCTACTGCCTGCGGTTGACTTGATGACGCAAATGCTTACTGAACCAAGATTTGATGAGCAAATCTTAGCCCGTAATAAAGCACGCTTATTGGTCGGTTTACAACAGCAAAAGCAAGACCCTGGCAGTCTTGCCAGTATCGCCTTTAGTAAGGCATTGTATGGCGACCACCCTTATGCGCATCCATCGGTTGGCACGCTTGAAAGCGTTCCTAATATTGATAGACAACAGCTAATTGATTTTAAAAATCGCTATCTAGTCGCTGCCAATGCGTCGCTTGCCATGACTGGTAATTTGACTTTGGCACAAGCGAAAAATTTGGCGGAAGAAATAACGGCAGACTTGCCAGCGGGTCAAGCGGCGGCGGCCCTGCCCGAACCAAAGCCACTAACCCAGCCTCAACATATTCATATTCCGTTTCCTAGCACCCAAACCACGGTATTGATGGGACAACTGGGCGAAAAACGGGCCACCGACCCGCAAGCGCAGCAAAAGCAAACCAACTTTGCCGTCGGTAATGAAGTGCTAGCAGGGGGCGATTTTAACGCGCGTCTGATGACCGAAGTCAGGCAAAACCTCGGCTATACTTATGGCATCTCAGGTTCTATGAACCCGATGTTGGCGCGTGGTCCTTATCAAATTGGATTTTCAACCCGTAATGACAAAGCACGCGCAGCAATTGATGCCAGCCTAAATGTGATTAATGAGACATTAGATAAAGGTATTACCAGCGATGAGATGAAATTGACCACGGATAATTTAAAAAACAGCTTTCCGATGGGATTTGCCAGTAATGCTGGAATCAACAGCTTAATTGGTATGATGAATTTTTATCAGCTACCTAACAGCTACCTGACCAATTATGTCAATCGCATCGAACAGGTTAAACTCTCAGAAGTCAACCAAACCCTGCGCGATACTCTAAAGCCTGATAACTTTTTGATTGTGACTGTTGGTGAGGTCAATCCATGGGATGAGAAGAAAGCTAAGAAAAAGTCGTAGCATCCATCGCTTATTCATACAGACGCTTAAAAAATAGCTCAATAAAAAAGCTCAATCAGTAATCACTGGCTGAGCTTTTTTAATTGAAGAGACTGCTTTTAATAGCGGCAAGCGGAGCTGCTACTGGCATGATTAAAGCCCCATTTGCGATAACCATCGGTATCAAGATGAATAGCACCGGTAGAATAGAGTCCTAAACCAAAGTTATGCGACTGCCCTTGATATTGCCAAAACTCGCAGAGACTATCTTGCATGCGACTTAGCTGCCATAAATTGCCTTCATATTCAGGCACCCAGATATCCATCGCGCCTGCGGTCATGTGCTTACTCGCACTCGCCCCGCCCGCGCAATTATTTAACCCCGGACTGCGATATACTGAACGTATCTCGGTACTGGCAGGTAAAATACCTTGGCGTTTTAGCTGACTATAAAGCTGCAAGGTCGGTACAATATTTGCCCATAACTCCTGCGGTGGTAGCTGATAAGGCTCATAACCACATTTATCCCAACTACGAGCGGTCGTCAACAGCTGAGATAAGGGCGGTACATTTCTTGCGCCAACACGTGAGCTTAAATAGCGTTGATAATTGGCCACTTGGCTTGCGCGGTAACTATTACTATTTAACCATACATTAAAATCCATACTGGTAAAATCATTATAATTACTATTTCCAAAGTTATTATTACCGCTGCTATAACGTGGTGTCCCTCTGTTGGTAATGACGCGTTTGTTTTCTTCTATCGATACTGCGCTATCGAAGTTAAACTCGCGCTGTTTTTTTTGAATCAGCCCTTGCATACTGTCGCCGCTAATACCATTTGACCGACGAGCGCCTTCACTCAAGATGGTTGCGCCGCCGCTATAGCTATTGCTTTGACTGCCATAACTGCTAGCGGGCGTGATATAAGCATTGCCACTATTATTGGTCGCACTACTGCCATGACGGATTTGGATGCGGCGCTCACTATTATCACTTATAATAGCGGCGTGCACAGAAATACTGCTGGCACAAATACCTAGGACGATAATAGGCTTATAAATGTGCCTATAAATAGATTTTTTTGTCTTTATCATTACCAGAAACTACCGCTAAAAACGTTTTATCGATACTATCAAATTTTAAGCAAGCAAGCTAAACTATCGCAGCGAATTGATGGTCACTGATTCGTTATTAACACTTATCCTTATAATGTTTATATTGTCGTTACTTTATTACGGGTAGATTACTGAATTTTCTAACAAATCCATGACCACGCTATTAAATAAACATTTTACTCTCGCTGATTGCTTACTTATTGTTTGTCAAAGCAGACTTTTCTTTCACGCCAATTGTCAGTCACATATCACCTATGCCTTCTAACCTCCAGTACCGTTTTTCTCGTCAAAGCCATCACTTTGGTCAAGGTCGTGCGCCGACGCTTTGGCAACGTATCCATATTGATCCGTGGCTGACCTTATTGCTATTGACCGTTTGTTGCATTGGCTTGACGATTTTATATAGCGCAGCAAGCCAAGACACTGATATGGTCATCCGCCAAGTCATCAGTTATGGCGTGGCATTTACGGTGATGTTTACTATGGCGCAGATACCGCCTAGCCTTTATCGTACCTTTACGCCCATATTTTATGTATTGGGGCTGATATTGTTGGTGTTGGTCGATATCATTGGCGAGGTGCGTATGGGTGCGCAGCGCTGGATTAACTTACCTGGTTTTGGTAGCGTTCAACCTTCAGAGTTTATGAAGCTTGGTATGCCAATGATGTGTGCGTGGTTTTTATCCAAACGTGACTTACCGCCTTCATTATCAAGTATTGCCATCACCTTAGCGTTAATTGTGGTGCCGGTATTATTAATCGCCAAAGAGCCTGACCTTGGTACTTCCTTGCTGGTCGCCGCCAGTGGCATTTTTGTATTGTTTTTGGCTGGTCTATCATGGCGCTTGATTGCTAGTGCAGCAGCCTTAGCCGTACCATTGGTGGCATTTGCTTGGAACTTTTTATTACATGACTACCAACGTACGCGCGTCTTAACGCTATTCAACCCTGAAGCTGACGTCCAAGGGGCCGGGTGGAATATTATTCAGTCCAAAACCGCCATTGGCGCGGGCGGTCTGACCGGTAAAGGGTATTTAGAAGGCACACAGTCGCATCTACATTTTTTACCAGAAGGTCACACCGACTTTATTATTGCCGCTTTTTCTGAAGAGTTTGGTCTGCTTGGCGTGATATTGTTGATGTTTATTTATGCTTGCGTGCTTATGCGTGCTTTATATATCGCATTTTCGCACCCTGATGTTTATAGTCGACTGCTGGCAGGTGCAATTGCGATGTCTTTTTTCGTGTATGTTTTTGTCAATGTCGGCATGGTCGGCGGCATCTTACCTGTCGTTGGGGTGCCTTTACCTTTTATCAGTTATGGCGGTACTGCTATTGTGACATTAATGGCAGGTTTTGGCTTACTGATGTCAATTCATACCCACAAATCTGGCTAAGTCATATCATGTATTATTTACAATCTATTCACCTGTAAAGTTCATTTTTAGGTGGTGTTCTAAAAAGTATGCTGGCATCAGACATAGCCATAATTGACATAGAAGAATACCAAATCAAACACCTTAAAGTGGTTATCAAACTTCTTTGAGAAGCAACAGGTCTTTCGAACGGCTCGTCGCAATCGGTGTCTAAGGCGACAGTTATTACCTTCTATGCCTACCGTATGCTGCTTGCCGATTTGTTTCTTGTCAGGCTTGAATGCGGTTATAAAGCTATCCCAGTTATCCATGCTAATAGAACCATAGCTGACTTTCAGTTGTTTAAGACGGGCTCTTAGCTTCTTAGCTGTTTTCAGGTCACGTTTGCCCCAAACATAAGCAACAATCTCATTGGTAGCGCGGTCATAAGCATAAATAAGCCAAACTTTACGCTTTTTGCGATACACGTAAGTCCAAAACTCATCAATCTCTAAGCGTTCATAATAGCGCTTTTTAGGTGTAATCTTATAGACCGATGAGCCTATGGTGCTAAGGACTTTACCAATACTAATAGAGGTTATAAGGGCTATGTCTCTGACGCCGCAACCTCTAACCGTCATTAGCCGTATGATGTCTTCTATTTTAGAGTGACAGCCATGATAAGTTAAGGCATGGTCGCCAATGAATTGACGTTTGCAGTCCTTACACTGGTAGTTCTGCTTGCCATAGCTTTTTTTGCCGTGTATCGAAAAACTGGAGCTGTGACAGTCGGGGCATATGATATCTATTTGTGTCTTCATAACCTCAAATATATCATCTTGCTTCGGCTGTCACCCTCCTTTCATCTCCTCAGCATACTTTCTGACACACCACCCTTTTTTTTAAAATTTCAACAAACGTAAAACTGGATAAATATCACCGATTAATGATTTATTTTTGGTAAATATTTATTCTGTCGTTAAACGTTACGGTCAGTATACGAAGCATTACTTAGTTGCCTGTTACGCTGTAATATTATTCAATATAAACGATTATTAAAGCATAATTTTGTCGTCTATTGGTTTTTTGCCTTAGCATCACTGTTATTACTGTTATTACTGTTATTACTGTTATTACTGTTATTACTGTTATTACTGTTATTACTGTTATTACTGTTGGTGTAAGCCTTAGCTATTTTCAGCATCCATATTTAGTTATTTTTTATCCAACTTATTTGGTCTTTAAGCACTACGCTCTATAACACTGCCCCCTATCAGGCTCGGCCTAAGGACTCTCCTTTGTTCAACCACACGACGCTTATTATCATTATTACGGTTATTGTCAGTTTATTGGCGTGGCAAAACAAAACCCTGTTTAATCGGCTGATTTTTTATCCGCCGGCGGTGAATAACGGTCAATGGGATCGTTTTGTGACCCACGGCTTTATTCACGCCGATGCGATGCACTTGCTGTTTAATATGTTCACCCTGTACTTTTTTGGCCGGGCTATTGAAGGCTTATATCAGCCGTTTTTATTCGGTTATGGTTTTGTGGTTTTTTATGTGCTGGCTATCGTGATTGCCATGGTGCCAAGCTATCTTAAAAATAAAAAAAGCGCCAGTTATTTGAGCCTTGGTGCTTCGGGTGGGGTTTCAGCGGTGCTATTTGCATTTATTTTGCTGGCTCCGTGGGAAAAAATTTATCTATTCGCCATTATTCCTATTCCAGCGATAGTTTTTGCTGTCGCTTACGTCGCTTATAGTATTTACGCCGATAAACGCGGCGGCTCCAATATCAATCACATGGCGCATATGTGGGGCGGCGCATTTGGAGTGATTGCGACCATTATTTTAGAACCTCGCGTCTTGCCACACTTTTTAAATGCGCTATTGTCGCCTGGCCTTTAGAGCGGTTAGTTTTAGAATCTTTAGTTTTAAATTTGCTAATTGATAACGTTTGATGTTTTGCCCTAATTTGTATTTAACAACATGTTTAAGAATTTGATAAAGAATTATGATTATAGATATTATTGGTGATATTCACGGTTATGCAGACAAGTTGATTGGGCTGCTAAAACAATTGGGTTATGTGCATAATGGCAGCCACTTTGTACCGCCGTTAGGGCATCGGGCGCTCTTTATTGGTGACCTGATTGACCGTGGTTCGCAGCAGGTAGCTACTCTTGAAATTGTTTTTGCGATGCTAGATGCAGGCGTGGCCGATGCGGTGATGGGCAATCATGAATACAACGCCTTGGCTTTTGCGATGCTTGACCCAAAGCAGCCCGAGCGCTATTTACGCTCGCATAGCGATGTTCATGTACGCCAACATGAAGCGTTTTTAGCCGAAGTGTCCTTTGGCTCAGAAGCGCATCAATACTGGTTGCAGCGCTTTTATGAGATACCGCTTTGGCTTGAGACCGATTATGCCTGTTTTGTCCACGCTTGCTGGGATGTCGATAGCATGGCGGTATTAAAACCTTTATTAACTACTGATAATTGCCTAACCCCCGAAGCGGTCATTGCCAGCTCACAAAAACATAGCCCCGCCTATGAGGCGCTTGAGCGTGTGTTAAAAGGTGTGGAAACTGCGTTACCTGAAGGTTTGGTTATGGTCGATAAAGACGGTGCAGCGCGCTCACAAGTACGCGTGCGCTGGTGGCTTGATGAGCTAAATAAGCGGCCTATACATGAAATCGCCCGTGCGCCAAAATCGGGCTTGGCGCAGATTCCAAACGATGCCATGGCAGAGAACATTGAATTTGCCCTTAAAACGCACAAACCCGTGTTTGTTGGGCATTATTGGCTCACTGGCAATCCTGAACCATTGAGCAACCAAGTGGTTTGCACCGATTATTCAGCAGCCATAGATAGCGGTTATATGACCTGTTATCAGCTGGATACTGAGCTGCCATTACCATTGAAAGCCAGTAACTTTGTGCAATATCGCCATGATGAAGGCCCATTATAAATCGATAAAACCGCGACATAAAAAACTGCTATTTAGTCAGCTTTGACATTAAACGACAAACTTGGCTTTACGAAGGCAGCAAAACTTTTGTATGATGGTCTTTTTGAGGATATCAAAGCATGTGCACCACCTCCGCTACTGTGAACCCTACTACACAAAACGCTGCTATTGAGCAAAACGGCCCCATTACCTCCCCTGCTGGTCAACCAAAAGTTGGCATTATCATGGGCTCGCAGTCGGATTGGGCGACCATGAGTGCAGCGGCGCAGTTGCTTGCTGACTTTGATATTGCCTTTGAATGTGAAGTGGTGTCAGCCCATCGTACGCCAGATAGATTGTTCGATTATGCCAAAAGCGCGAAAAATAACGGTTTGCAGGTGATTATCGCTGGAGCGGGCGGCGCCGCGCATCTGCCCGGTATGTGTGCCAGTCAAACGCCGCTGCCTGTGTTTGGTGTGCCTGTTAAATCATCGATGCTTAGCGGTTGGGACAGTCTGCTTTCTATCGTGCAAATGCCAAAGGGCGTGGCTGTTGGCACCTTAGCCATTGGTACTGCTGGTGCCTATAATGCGGCCCTCCTTGCCATTCAGGTGCTGGCCTTGCATGATGAATCGCTTGCCACTAAGCTTGATAACATGCGTCAAGCGCAAACAGAGACCATTCTTGCAAGTCCAACACCCGGTATTATTAATCAATAAAGTAAGCAAGATGAGTTAACCTTTTAGCAAAAACTGCTGTTATCAATACTCTTGCTAGTAATATTTGATACTTACCATGCGCTAAACTTGATATTTATAGCCAAATGAGTTTTACTAAAGATAAGGTGCATACGGTGCACCTTTTCCTATTTCTAACCTTAATTTTTAGCCAATCATTTACTAAAAATCCTTATTCATTTTAAATGTAAAGAGCCTGCCATGACTACCGCCAATGCTTATCCTGTTACCCAAACCATCCGTACCATCGGTATTTTAGGCGGCGGTCAGCTTGGTATGATGCTCGCCCAAGCTGCCCTGCCGCTCGGTTATCAGTGCGTGTTTTTAGAAGACAACGCCGACTGCCCTGCCAGCCTTTACGGAAAAGTTTTTTCTAGCGAGCAATTAGATGAATTTATCGCGGCAGCTGACGTCTTTACTTTAGAGTTTGAAAACACGCCAACGGCGACTGTCGAGCAGTTAGCGCATCTATCAAAATCAGGCAGCAAACAAGGCATGTTTCCGCCACCGCTTGCCCTTGATATCGCCCAAGATCGCTTAAAAGAAAAAGGCATGTTTAATGAGCTTGATATCGCCACCGTACCATTTATGGCGGTCAATTCTGAAGCTGAATTGAAGCAAGCTTGCGCTGAGCTAGGATTGCCGATAGTGCTCAAGACCAGCCGCGGCGGTTATGATGGTAAGGGTCAGTTTGTCATCAAAGAAGACAGCGATATCAAAGCCGCTTGGCATGAGCTAAAAGACGCGGTTAGCGGTAAAGGTTCATTAACCCCAACGCCTGCGCCATTAATTGCAGAGGGCTTTATTAACTTTAGCCGTGAAGTGTCTATCATTGCCGTACGCGCGCAAAATGGTCAGGTGCGCTGCTATGATTTGGTCGAAAATCACCATCATCATGGTATCTTAGCCAAAACTCGCGCCCCAGCCGTTGGTACCAGCCATTTATTTCAGCAAGCAACCGATGCCATTACCACGGTGATGAATCACTTGGGTTATGTCGGTGTGATGGCGCTTGAGCTGTTTGTGAGTAAAGATGCGCGCGGTAACGATTATCTGCTAGCCAACGAGATTGCTCCGCGCGTCCATAACTCTGGACACTGGAGTATCGAAGGTGCGATTACCAGTCAATTTGAAAACCATATCCGCGCGGTGGTCAATCTGCCCTTAGGCGATACCGACAACGTCCATCCAGCAATTATGCTCAACGTCTTAGGTCAATATCCTGATATCAGCGCGGTGCTCAATATCGATGGCGCCCATTATCATAGCTACCATAAGGCTGAGCGCGAAGACCGTAAAATTGCCCATATCACCTTGATGCCAAATGACGTGGCGGATTTAGAACCTGCGCTAGCAAAACTGGTTGCCGTCTTACCAAATAAAGTGGGGCTTGATAAAAAACTGGCGCCAACCATGACCGATAAGCAAGCACTTGTATCTGTACCAGAGCAATCTACCAATGCCGAAACTGAGCGTACTTTAGAAAATACTAAAAGTGACGTGAAAGGTAGTCAAAAAGATGCCTTAGCAGAGGCATTATTAAAGACCGATAAGGCTGAGAAATAATGCAGATTTGGGTAGATGCCGATTCGGTGCCATTGATTGCTAAAGACTTAATCATCAAAACGGCTGAACGTACCCAAACGATGGCGATATTTGTTGCCAATCAGCCGATTAAATTGCGCAAATCACCGCTGCTTGTCATGACCGTGGTGCCGTCAGGGTTTGATAAAGCTGATGATTATATCGTCGAGCAAATCCAGCCAGGTGATTTGGCCATTACTAGCGACATTCCTTTGGCCAATGACATTTTGGATAAAGGCGGTATGGTTTTGACCACCCGCGGTGTGGTTTATGATAAAAACAATATCAAGCAAAAGCTCAATATGCGCGACTTTATGGATACCATGCGCGGTACAGGCGTGCTTGAATTGCAAGAAATGAGCGGGCATAAACCTTACGGCGACCGCGACAAGAAAGCCTTTGCCGATGGTCTTAATCGCTTGGTTCGTTAATTGGTGCAGTCATTTCTTTTACTTATCAATTTGAAAACCCTACTTTTTAAAACTTCTTAAAAAATTTCTTATCTCTCTAAATATTAACCTTCACAAAGTCCATTCTTGCAAACCCTATACACTCCATAACCAAACACTATGCAATCAGCACGCTTCATAACGAAGTGTGCTCGTCATTATTGTTAGGCTATATGCAGCTCTTAAAACAAATTATTTTAAAAAAATAGTTTTTGATTAAACGGTTCTTGAATAATCAGTTTTAAAACATAAATCTTTAAATAAAGATAAAGCATATAAAATTCATATAATAATAGGAATGATAATGAAAATATTAGTAATTGGCGCTAGCGGTCGAGTGGGTTCTGATTTGGTTAAACAACTATTAGCGGATAACCATCAAGTGATTGGCACAACCCGTCAAGATGAAAAATTATTTAGCGATAACAATTATAGTCAGTTAGATTTAGATATTACTGCTGAGAAAGACGCCATTCAACAGCAAATTAAATCAGATATCGATGCGGTTTATTTTGTTGCCGGCTCTGGTGGGAAAGATGTCTTAGAAGTCGATTTGCATGGCGCGGTTAAGACGATGCAAGCGGTTCAAGATAAAGGTATCAAACGCTATATCATGCTAAGCACGGTATTTTCCCTAGATACCAGTAAATGGAACCAGCCTGGTATTGCCGATTTAAAAGAATACTATATCTCTAAGCATTACGCCGATCAGTGGTTGGTTAAGAATAGCAGTCTTGATTACACCATTGTACAAGCAGGTGCGCTAAAAGAACGCGCTGGTACGGGTAAAATCATTATTAATGATGATAATGCGGGCGAAAACGCTATTGAAGATGTGGCCATGACGTTAGCAGCGGTACTTAATGCTGATAATACGATTAAAAAAGTCTTTAGTATGCATAATGGTGAGACTGCCATCGATGCAGCGCTGGCTAAACTTTAGTAAGTAAAAGCTATAACAAATAATAAGTAGTTTGTAGTGTAATAAAAAGTACAAAAATAAAAAAACACGTAAGCCCTGGTTTACGCGCTTTTTTCTTATGGGTTTTTTAATCATTGGCGACTATGTCAAAATCTACTAGCAAGCAACTAAGCTAGGCCACTTGGAAATGGAATGACGTCTTCTAAGCTGCTAGCGCCTGTGATGACCATCAGTAATCTATCAATACCGACAGCGATACCGCTACAAGGTATTAAGTCATCAGATGCTGCTAATAAATGCTCATCGATTGGCATTTGCGGCAGATTATGCTGCTTGCGCAATTGATTATCACGCTCAAATCGCGCTCTTAACGCCTGCCCGTCCGCCAGCTCATCATAAGCATTGGCAATTTCAATACCGTTAATATACAGCTCAAAGCGCTTGGCCACTGTATTACCGTCTTTATCGATGGCCGTCTTTGCTAGTGCTGCCGTCGCAGGCGGATATTCTATAATCAATGTCGGCAAATCGTGCCCCAAATTTGGCTCGACGGCATGACTAAACAATAAATCTAACCAACTTTGGCGAATATCTTCTTCACTATTGCTGGCACCATTTTCTGCACTATTAAAATCAAACCCTGTTAAACCTTTGTCTTCTGCCACCGCTTGTAGCGCGGCAAGATTCGCCGTTAAGGGATGAATACCCACAAAATCCATAAAGGCATCGACGTAACGATAATGGCTTAGCACAATCGGATAACCGTAAAGCGCTTCCAATAGCTCGCCCAATTCAGTGCCCATGTCCTCTAGACTATAGTTCGGCTGATACCACTCAAGCATAGTAAATTCAATATTGTGGCGCACGCCTATCTCGTTATCACGAAATACCGGACAAATCTGATAAATGGGCATCTGCCAGCTGGCAAGTAGGCGCTTCATGGCAAACTCAGGCGACGTATGCAGATAATAGGTACAAGGTTTATCTTGATACGTGACCTGCGCCGCTACCGACTGTAAAAAGGTATCGGTATTACCCGCTTGTGAGAGCAACGGCGTCTGCACTTCAAGCACGTGGCGACTGGCAAAAAACTGCCGAATAGCATTGATAAATTGCGCGCGCCTTTGTGCCATCGCTAATGTCATCGTTGGCGCATAACTGGGTTTAGAGGAAAGGTTATTTGCTTGGGTCATTACTCTCTACTGTAGTTTTCGAATAAAAAATCAAATAATTAAAATAGGCTTTGAAATTGAGTTTTAATCTTTAAAGCTGGTTGTCTTCTAAAACTGCCATTCGCGACGTAAATGATAATCTCGGCGCAATTGATCAAAGTCAGTACCCTTTATTTGTCCGTCTATTAATTTATCTCGCAGTGCCGCATCATCTGCCATGATGTCATAAAATTTCACCAATCTATCTGGATGCGCCTTTAATTCAGACCATAAAAACATATTGAGTGGCAGCAATTTATGCATGGTTTGCACAGGGGTCACTGTTAATTTTTCACACAGCGCATCATAAATCATTTGCGTACCGCGGAGCTTACCCTCCAAGGTATAGCCAGCAATATGTGCTGTGGCAATCGCAAGTTTCGATAGCAAACTTTCCGCTATCTCAGGCTCATGCTCAAACACATCAAGCACCACTTGGCGTCCAGTACGGGCAATATCTGCCTGCAAATCACCGGCATTAATCACTGGTCCACGCGCGCTATTAATCAACAAAGTATCTACTGGCATCGCAGCCAATGCTTCTTTATCAATTAAATGACGAGTTGGATAGTCGCTACCATTAGGATTAGTGGCATCTTTTTTATCGGTTAACGGCACATGCAAGCTAATTACATTACTTTGGCTCAATACTTGCTCAAAGCTGGCGTTATTGATGTTCGATGCAGGCAGTAGCGGATCGTAACCCAATACTTGCCAGCCTAAATCATGGGCATATTGCGCAAGAGTACTACCAATATTACCCAGTCCGATAATGCCCAAGGTCGCGGGCGGCGTCGATTGCTGCCAATATTGCGGACGTAAAGTTAAGATAGCGGTCAATACGTACTGCGCAACCGAGTGCTTACTGCAACCTGCGGCATTGGCAAAGGTGATATTGCGCGCTGCCAAATAGGCTTGATCGACATGGTCGGTTCCAATCGTCGCCGAACCAACAAATTGAACGCTATTATTGTTTGCCAATAGCGGCTCGCCTACTGGCGTCACCGAGCGTATCAACAGCACATCAGGTTGACACTCTGCAAGCAAATCGGCATTGATCGCGCGCCCAGCAACGCTAATAATATTTACTGGTCGTTTATTATGTTGCCCAAGCGTCGACGCATTAAAAAACTCATCAAGGCTAGCGATATTGCTATCAGCAACGATAGTTAGAGGACGCATATTTTCATTATTTGAAGCGCTCGCATGTGGCATTTTTAAACATCCCTATTTCTAAAGGTTTATTATCAATGATTGCTGGATTAGCAAGGTGTATTTTTTATAGGTTGGTTTTAATAGTTTTTAAATTGCTGTTTAAATTAAGCACATACCCTAATCCGTAGAAACAATATTTTCGTCTTTATTATTTTGTGCCGTAACTTTTGGTTGCAGCTGGGCGTCAGCAAGCATATCTTCGTGCTGCGCAAATAAATCATTCTTATGCTGCGATATCCATTCACGCCATACTGCAAGGCCGATTGCCAATACCACAGGACCAATAAACAAGCCGACAAAACCAAACGCCGTCAGACCGCCCAATACTCCGATGAAAATAATAATAAAAGGAATTTTGGTCGCACCGCTGATGACGATAGGACGTATAAGATTATCAACCCAGCTGATAACCAGTATACCCCAAAGCGCCAAACCAATCCCTTCTACGGTATGACCTTGGCTTAATAACCAAATCGATACCCCGCCCCAAACAAATGGCGTACCAAATGGGATTAAAGCGATAATAAAAGTGACAATGGTCAGTAGAATAGGACTTGGTGCACCAGCGAAATAATAACCAATACCAGCGAGCAAAGCCTGAGCCAATGCGGTCAAACCAATGCCATAGACTACCGCGCGCGTGGTCGTACCGACCGAATCAATATAACCATCGATGCGATTGCCAATGATATTGCGTAAGGCTTGGCGGATTTGACGTACCAAACTGGTACCATCGCGATAAAAGAAAAACAGCGTCATCAGCGCCATCCCCATTTTGGCAAGACCACTGAAAACGACATCGAACGCGACTTTGCCATAATATAGATGCGACTGTACCCACAGACGAAAGGCCTCTAGCGTGCCTTCTGGGTTTTTATTAATTCTCCACAACACATCTTTGACTTGCTGTCCGATGACGGGTAAGTCCTTGATAGAGTCTGGCACATCCAAATAGCCAACCTTGATACGATAAATTAAGTTGCTAATCAGGCTTAAGGCTTCTTGCTGCAAAATAAAGATACCAGCAACGAGCGGCAGACCTATCATCAATGTGATGCTCACCGTCATAATAGCAGCGCTAAAGTTTGAGCTAAAGCGAACGCGCTGATGAAAAAAATTATAAATAGGAAAGGTGACGTACGCCAAAATCGCTGCCCACAGTGCCGGTACAATAAAAAACTGTACGACTTGAAAGCACAATACAATCAGCACCACCAGCAAAGTAATAGCCAATAAGCGCTGAATAATAAATTCTTTTGTCCAGTTTTCGATCATAGCGTATAAACCAAGAGCGGGCAGCAGACAGCCAATTTGGCGCTGCTGTAACGTTTATAAATAGGTGGATAAAAATCACAGACCGTGTCCATTATTTATATCCCTTAGCGAGTGTGTTGCGTTATAAATTCTACGTTGTCAGCTTTGCGAGATATTTGCTTCATAAATTAGGCGAAATCATTGCGGAAAATAAGTCTAATAATAGCGCTACCGTACCATAGCGCGCTTTTATAAACATGTTATTTGGTTATAAAAAACAGTATTCATCTATAAAAATAATTGTGATTCATAAAATCGCTCTTAACTTGCCATTTCTCTATATTTAGAAGAGTAAGCCCAAACATAATAACGGCTTATTATGCCTCAAAGCCTGCCAAATAAATAAGGCTATGTTGTAATCTTTACTTACAATTACCTGCACGCTATCGGCACCAATATTATTAAGTATTAATAGGTACTTTCAAAAATACCTTATTAGAATCATTGCTTTAAAACAATAGTTATTTATCTGCTTTTTAATTACTTGTACGCTGACAACTTGCGCGCTAAATCACTGTGCAGTTCTATTTGTGCAGACAATTGATGTTATACTAAAGGGATTAATTTGCACATTTAAACGCTGTTAAGCAGGTTTGCTGTTATTGGTTTATAGCAAAATCAGCCCTAGCGTTATTAACACTATTTCTGAAAACCTTTATTGATTGCCCTATTCTAAGCGGTTTTAAGCACTACCATTTAGAGCAGCGCCGCATATTTTAGTAATACCGATATTCATTGTATTAATGGCTATCCAAGTGCCGCGCTCAGCATAGGCTCACGATTTATGAGCCTTGATATGGGGGCATAAGTGCATACTCATATTTTGCATTACTTTCATAACCTATTTTGCTTTGGTTTTATTTAAAACCCAGCTAGATTCAATACATTTACACAACCTATTGATAGGAACAATAACAATGTCAAAAGACACCACCAAAGATACTGACAATCCCAACTTTAATTCGTCAAACGAGGCCAATACAGGCTCTAAATCGCAAGACAGCGTTACTTTTGCGTTAGCACAATCGCATTTTTTGGTCGGCGATATCACCGCCAATGCTGAAAAAATGCGCGCCCTTGCCCTACAAGCCCGTGAGCAAGGCGCTGATGTCATCATTTTCCCAGAGCTTGCTTTATTAGGCTATCCTCCGCAAGATTTGCTGCTACGTCCTAGCCTATCTGGCCGTGTCAAAAGCGCGCTGTCTAGCCTGAGTGATATCGATGATATCGTGATGATCGTGGGCTATCCGCATGTCGATCATCATGGTACCTTTAACTCGGCTGCGATTTTGCATAACGGTCATCAAAAAGGCTTTTATCATAAGCAAATCTTACCAAATTATGGCGTTTTTGATGAGCGTCGTTATTTTGATAAAGGTCGCAATCAAGTCTTATTTGACTATAAAGGCATCACCATTGGTCTGCTAATCTGCGAAGATTTGTGGGAAAAAGGTCCGATTGCCGAGCTTAAAAAACAAGGTGCTGACCTTGTGGCCTGCTTAAATGCCTCACCGTTTGAAATTGAAAAACAAGACAATCGTAAAACCATGCTCGCCAAACGTAGCCGCGAAAATAACTTGCCGATTATTTATCTTAATGCCGTTGGCGGGCAGGATGATTTGGTATTTGACGGCGGCTCTATGGCCATCCAATCTGACGGCAGCGTTGCTCATGAAGCGTCGCGCTTTATGAATCAGCTTATGCTGACGACGTTTGACGTAAAAACCGCAAAATTCGATACGCAAACAAAAGCGCCGTTGTCATTGAGCCGCGAGTCGGAGATGTACCAAGCGTTGGTCGTCGGTTTGCGTGATTATGTCAACCTATCCGGCTTTACTGGTATTATCGTTGGCTTGTCGGGCGGTATTGATTCTGCGTTAACCTTGTGTATCGCTGTCGATGCGCTGGGCGCTGATAAAGTTTATGCGGTAATGATGCCGTACGAATATACTTCTCAAATCAGTTTAGAGGACGCGCAAGCGCAAGCGCGCCGCTTAAACGTTTCTTATACGGTTTGCCCGATTTTTGATGCCGTTGAAGGCATCCGTCATACTTTAGCGCCATTATTTAACAAATCGCCTGCTGATACCACCGAAGAAAATATCCAAGCGCGCGCTCGCGGTGTGGTACTAATGGCCTTGTCTAATAAATTTGGGCATTTAGTCATCACTACGGGTAATAAATCAGAGCTAGCAGTTGGTTACTCGACTTTATACGGTGATATGGCAGGTGGTTTTGACGTACTAAAAGACGTTTATAAAACGCAAGTTTATAAGCTTGCCAGCTACCGCAACCGTTTAGAAGACACGCCAGTTATTCCTGAGCGCGTCATCATACGTCCGCCATCGGCTGAGCTACGTCCTGATCAAGAAGACCAAGACAGCTTGCCAGACTATGACGTGCTAGATGGTATTTTGATGTCGTATATCGACGAAGATATGGGCTATCAAGATATTGTCGATAAAGGATTTGATGCCGATTTGGTCGCTAAGGTGATTAAGATGGTTGATAATAGCGAATTCAAACGTGCTCAAGCGCCGATTGGGACTAAAATCAGCCATAAAGCCTTTGGCCGTGAACGCCGTTTTCCTTTAGTCAATAAATGGTCGATAAAAGGCTAAGCGTCAACGACTAAAGTTGCTATTTCAATCTTTTAGATGTCTCTGTAGTCTGAATACACTATCCTTTAGATAAAGGCTAAAAGGTTGAATAACTTTACGTTTCTATATAATTTGATATAATATAATCAGAATGTTTTATAATAAGCTGGGTACTTACCCAGCTTTTTTAGTTTTTATTGATAAAGTTTTCTTTATATAAAACTCTTTGAATAAATAATTAAACCCAGTTCTCTACTTTTCTATATTTCAACTACTTTCAATTTAACTACCCTACCTATCGTTATCCGAGTCCGTCATGAGTTTGCTAACCGCTAGTATTTTTCTTTTATTATTACTGGCTTTGAGTGCCTTTGTTTCTGGGGCAGAAATTGCTATCGCTGCTGGTCGCAAGATTAAGCTGCAAATCATGGCAAAAGAAGGTGAAGTCCGCGCCCTTGATGTCCTGCATATGCAAGAAAATCCTGGTGGATTTATTACGGTAGTGCAAGTCGTGCTTAATGCTGTCGCCATTTCAGCTGGTGCGGTTGGTGAGTCGGCGATTAGCCCGTATTTACAGCTGTTAGTCAAGAATGAAGCGGTGTCATCGGTTATCTCTTTCGTCGTGATTACCAGCTTATTTTCCCTACTTGCCGATTTGATGCCCAGACGTTTGGCGATGTCTAATGCAGAAGTTTTTGCAGTGCGGCTGGTACGCCCTATGATGGCGCTGACATTTATTTTTAAGCCCGTTATTTGGGTCTTTGATGGCGCAGCAAACCTGATTTTTGAGTTTTTTAGTATCTCAACCACACGCCAAGATGATATGACGCCAGAAGACATCTATGCGGTGATGGACGCGGGCGCCGAAGCTGGGGTAATTAAAAAACAAGAACATCATTTGATTGAAAATATCTTTGAGATGCAAGAACGTACCGTTACTTCGGTCATGAATCCGCGTGAGCATATCGTCTATTTTGATAGCAAAACCAGCACCGAAGAAGTGGTTGAGGTAATGATTGCCCAGCCACATAATAAGTTTTTAGTCTGCGAGGAAGACGATTTAGAGCAAATTATCGGCTATGTAGAGTCGCGCAGCTTTCTAGCTTTGGTGCTCAATCAGCAAGAAGTTAGCCTAACCGATAAAGCGCTATTAAAACCGGCGTTATTTGTACCTGACACCTTGTCTTTGTTTGAAGTGTTGGAGATGTTTAAATCGACCGGCGCTGACTTTGCCGTGATCGTCAATGAATATGGCTTGGTAGTTGGTGTCATTACCCTACGCGATGTGATGAGTATTGTCATGGGTGAGCTAGTCACGGTTGAGGAGCAGCCTATCGTGCAACGTACTGATAATTCTTGGCTCATCGATGGTATGACGCCCATTGAAGATGTGGTTCGCGCGCTCGATATCGTTAATTTACCGCACAGTCAAAACTATGAAACCATTAGCGGCTTTATGATGTATATGCTGCGTAAAATCCCTAAAAAAACCGATACCATCGAATACGCCAACTATCGCTTTGAGATAATCGCGACTGACAATCTGAAAATTACCCAGCTACTCGTCACTAAACTTGAAGAAAAAGTTTTGTAAAAGCTGCATTTTAAAGTGCACTTCACGATAAATAACCGTATAAATTTAGAGAGTTTGAACCCCACTCTCAACTTATTTTTCTAAGGTATTGGTTTACTTAGTTTTTAAAATTTCAGTTAAAACAATTAAAATTTTAAATTCTATAAAAATCAAAGGCCTACGATAAGTTGAGATTGGCGTAGTTTGACCCTCAATTAATGGATTTAATGACATTAGAATAATCAGCCACGCGCGCCAAATATGGCTGTGCCAACGCGTACCATCGTAGAACCATTGGCAATCGCGGCGCTCATATCATCACTCATGCCCATACTCAGCGTATCCCACTGCTTTAATTCCGGATATTCTCGCTTGATACTGTCAAATAATTGTTTGGTTCGAGCAAAGGCGTCGGTATTAGCTTTCGCTGGAATAATCATCAGCCCGCGCAATTGCAAGCGCTCGTAATCTTTAATCGTGCTTATCAAGTTTGGCAGCTCAGCTGGCAAACATCCTGACTTACTGTCCTCGTTATCAATATTGACTTGTATCAACACATTAAGCGCTGGCAGCTCGGCTGGGCGCTGCTCATGTAAACGTTTGGCGATAATCTCACGCTCAAGCGTTTGCACCCAATCAAAATTCTCAGCAATATCACGGGTTTTATTACGCTGGATACTGCCAATATAGTGCCAAACGATGTGTTCGCATTGTGGCTGTTGTCGTAAAGCTTGTATTTTCTCAATAGCCTCTTGCAAGTAGTTTTCACCAAAATCTCGTTGCCCTTGACGCGCCAACGTCGCAATCATCTCAGCAGGTTTGGTTTTAGACACTGCTAATAAAGTGATCTCGTCTTTCTGCCTTTGCGCCTGTACAGATGCTTGCGCCACCTGCTCGCTTACTTGCTGCCAATTTGCAATCAATTCTGCCGCATCAAAATCATCTTCATTGTTTTTTTTATCAGCTAAACTCGTAGCGTTGTTTTGTGGTGTAGAGGTAGTGTTCATAAAAAACTCACAGAAATATTAGGTGATTATTTTATTAATTATAAATAGAAGGAGCTATGAAATTAAGCAGTTAAAATTTTGATAAAAAACAGACATAAACTTATATTAACAAAACAAAGTATATTTGGATTATTTTTACATTTTATGCATATAGTAGATGGTTAAATAGTGGCATAGAATCGTAAAGTATCATAATTTCTAAGCGTTTCTTTGTCCATTCTTGTTTGGCTCATTTTTGTCTATCAATAGGGATATTCCACTATGGCTGAAAAGCATCGTTTAAACATCGAAGACTTGTTGCGCTTTACCGTTAAGCACAAAGCGTCGGATTTACATATTTCAGCCGGTATGCCAGCGATGATTCGTGTCGATGGTGAGATGACCCGTATTAATATGCCTGAAATGACGCATCAAGTGGTGCATCAGCTTATTTATGACATCATAAATGATAAGCAACGCGCTGACTTTGAAGAGTTCTTTGAGACCGACTTCTCTTTTGAGATTCCAAATCTAGCACGTTTTCGTGTCAACGCCTTTAATCAAAACCGCGGCGCTGGCGCTGTTTTTCGAACCATTCCTTCTAAAGTTCTCACTATGGAAGACTTAGGTATGGGTGACGTCTTTAAACGAGTATCCGACTTTAAACGCGGTGTGGTACTGGTCACGGGGCCAACGGGTTCAGGGAAATCTACCACGCTTGCTGCCATGATCGATTATATCAATGAAACCCGTAAAGAGCATATTTTAACCATCGAAGACCCGATTGAATTTGTTCATGAGTCTAAAAAGAGCTTGATTAACCAACGTGAAGTCCACCGCGATACTTTGGGTTTCGAGCCAGCATTGCGCTCGGCTCTACGTGAAGATCCAGACGTTATCCTCGTTGGTGAGTTACGTGACCTTGAGACCATTCGCTTGGCATTGACCGCCGCTGAAACAGGGCATTTGGTCTTTGGCACCTTGCACACCAGCTCTGCTGCCAAAACCATTGATCGCGTGATTGACGTCTTCCCTGCAGCCGAAAAAGATATGATACGGGCGATGCTCTCAGAGTCGCTACAAGCGGTCATCTCACAAACGCTACTACGCCGCCAAACCGGCGGACGTATTGCTGCTCATGAAATCATGCTGGGCACGCCTGCGATTCGTAACTTGATACGTGAGAATAAAATCGCGCAGATGTATTCTGCTATCCAAACTGGTGCTGGTGAAGGCATGATTACTCTTGATCAAACGCTTAAAAACTTGGTTTCAAAAGGCACAATCAGTAAAGATGTCGCTCGCCCTTATGCCAAGCAGCCTGAAGCCTTTATTTAGTATGGGTTTACATAGTATTAAAAGTTTTAATATAAATTTTTGTTAAAGTTATAGGTAAACGATGAAAAACTCTTACTCAGCTTTATTTATTTTAACGGTTGTTGTTATTGCCCGCTTTAAAAGTTTATTGCAGCAGTTTTAAACTATATATTCCAAATGTAGGTACGTTATGGACATTGATAAGCTTTTACAATTAATGATTAATAAAAACGGCTCTGACCTTTTTATTACTGCTGATGTCGCGCCGTCCATGAAAATCAATGGCAAAATCTTGCCGGTGGGTAAAACGCCGTTAACCGCTGAGCAAACCATGAGATTGGTCAAAGGGGTGATGACCCCAAGCCAGCAAAAAGAATTTGACGAAACCAACGAGTGTCAATTTGCGATTTCAGATCAAGCGCAGCAAGCGCGCTTTCGGGTAAGTGCTTTTATTCAGCGCGACATGGCAGGGATGATTTTACGGAAAATCGAAAATAAAATCCCGACCGTTGAAGAGCTACGCCTGCCCCCAGCGCTAAAAGAGCTGGCCATGAAAAAGCGCGGTATTATTTTGTTGGTTGGGGCTACAGGTACGGGTAAATCAACTACCCTTGCGGCGATGATTGGCCATCGTAACCAGAATTCACACGGTCATATTATTACCATCGAAGATCCGATTGAGTTTGTGCATAAGCACCGCGGTTGTATCATTACCCAGCGCGAAGTTGGTATCGACACCCATTCTTTTGAGGCAGGTCTTAAAAACACCTTGCGCCAAGCGCCTGATGTGATTTTGATTGGTGAGATTCGTAACCGCGAAGTCATGAGCTACGCGATTCAATACGCTGAAACGGGGCATTTGGTCTTTGCAACTTTACACGCCAATAACGCCAACCAAGCGATTGACCGTATCATTCACTTTTTTGAAACCAGTCGCCATAATCAGTTGTTTATGGATTTATCATTAAACTTGCAAGCTATTATCGCTCAGCAATTGATTCCAACGCCTGATGGTAAAGGACGCCGCGCCGCTATTGAGATTTTATTAAACTCACAGCTGATCAGCGACTACATCCGTAAAGGCGAGGTGCACGAAATCAAAGATGTCATGACGCGCTCACGTGATAGCGGCATGCAAACCTTTGACCAAGCGCTGTTTGATTTATATAAAAATGGTGAAATCACTTATAAAGAAGCCATTCTGCACGCTGACTCCCCTAACGATTTACGCTTAAAGATTAAGTTAAGTGGTAAAAATGGCAACGTCAACTTAGATGAAGGCGCCGATAGTTTATCGTTAGATATCACTTGATATGGCACTACTTACCTAGAATTCCCCATAAAAAAGCCCTCATCAAATGTGAGGGCTTTTTTGGCGTTTAAGTTAATACTTGAATAGTAATAGACTATAAATTATCAATATCAGATAATTTTTTTTCTAAAACGCTTACTTAGCGTTGTCTCTACAGGCTTGATTATCACAAATACCGTACAGCACCAAAGAATGACCAGATAGCTTAAAGCCATGCTCTGCCGCTACTTTGGTCTGCTCTTCTTCAATGGTTTTGTTATGGAACTCGACGATTTTGCCGCAGACATCACAAACCAAATGGTCATGATGCTCTTCTTGAGTAATCTCAAACACTGATAAATTGTTTTCAAAGTTGTGGCGCTCAACGATACCCGCTTGCTCAAACTGGGTTAATACGCGATAAACGGTTGCCAGCCCCACATCTTCACCTTGGTCAATCAGTGCTTTATATACCTCTTCAGCACTCATATGATGCAGCTCCGCACTTTCGAGCAGCTCTAAAATTTTGATACGTGGTAACGTTACCTTTAAACCCGCTTTACGTAAATCTTGATTGGTAAAAGAAGCCATAATATCCCTTCTGACTATGAAAGTCTTAGCAAATGAATTCAAAAAACAGGAGTTAAATAAACATCAATAGTTAATAATAAGTGCTGATAAAATATAAAAACAATAAAAAATGAACGATTATGCAGAGCATTTTTTGCGAAAAATCGCTGCCAAGTGTTTGAATTTAAAATATAAATAATAAAGGCGGTAAAATAGCACTTGGTAAATAATGTCGTAAGTGGTAGGCAATTGCAAGTAAATGACGTATCATTTGTGCAAGATTGCCTGCAAGACCCACATTATCGGTTTTTAGCGGCGCCTAACCCATTTTTTATGAGTCATTTTACCATGATAAAGACCTTTAATTTTCGTTCGTTAAGCTCTGCAAACGCATTACGTAAGATTGCCATGACGACTATGCTCGGTGCTACTGTGGCTATGTCTGGCTGCTCGTTACTGAGTGTCTATAAGATTGACTTGCCCCAAGGCACTGCCATTACCCAAGCGCAAGCGCAAAAAGTGCAAGTGGGTATGAATCAAAATCAGGTGCTTTATATTCTTGGTAGCCCAGCAATCAGAGACACGCTCGCGCCAAAACGCTGGGACTACATTTACGACTATAAAGCCGGAACAGAAGGTCGCCGTAAAGGTATCGCCGATGTCAAAAATGCCAGCCAGCATTTGATTGTTTATTTCGATGATAATGGTATAGTGACCCGCATTGAAGGTATCGATAGCCTGCCTGCATCATAAGTCTGATAGAAATTTCTAAAAACTAACCGCGAGATTTATTTTTGCGCTGAGACATGGGATCAGCGCTTAAGCTGCGATATACCTCTACCCGATCAGACGGCTGCAATATATAATTGAGTGGCTGCTTTTGCGCGTATACCCCAACATGCCAGCGCTTAGCCGTTGGCGTCATCGTATTGGCAACCTGCTCGCACCAGCTTGCTAGCTCTTCAAACTGTTTTAGCCAACCTGCCTGAGCCAAGGCCTCATACAAAGTTGTGCCCTGCCTAACTTGAACAGTTTGATAATGCTGACGCGTCGCCTCTTCTGCATACGCCAGAAATACTGTTATCAAATCACTCTGCTCAGCCTGAGTTAGGTTAACGTTAACCTCATCTTTATCAGCTGTACTATGGTTAGCAGCAGTCCTCAGCTTAACCACTGCATCACCCAACCGATTAACGCTAACAGTAATGCCAGCGGCACAATAAGGCGTATCGCCACCCGCCACAAGTTATAAAAAGCTTCATTGCCAAAGTTTAAAGACTTACGCAAGTGGCTAATTTTCATCTGCCAACCAGCAAAGACGGACAATAACAGCACGGCGATACTACTGATAATCACCAAAATACCGACTAGCCAATTGGTCGGTATGGCGACAACTAACAATAGCGCTAGCACAAACGTTAACACCACACTGACTAGCAAACCAAATTTATGCGCCAATTGCTGCGTACTATAATGGAGCAAATAGCTGACCACAAACAGCACCCCAACCCAATAAAGTAACTGCCCAATCGGTGGTAGCGCCATGCCACTGATAAATAAAGCGACCACACCAACCACTAGCTGTAATATCCAAATCGGTAATACCAGCTTGGTTGCGCGATATGCTTGCGCGGCACTATTACGAGTGGTTTGCGCATTGTGATTATCAGCCCTTACCGCCGTGACCGTTTGCTTGCTCACTAGGTGTTGACCAAACCAGTATAAACCTGTACCCGCACCGACGCTCACTAATGCCAACGCCACGGCGCGCGCCCACTCGCTCAAGCTGACATCGGTCATGGCAAAAGCGATATTTGGCAGACCGTTGGCCACACCCAATAATAAACCGACCAGCATTAAACCCAAGCCTATTGGTAACGGTGCCACGCCTAGTAAGCTTAATAAGACGGCGATAACCATCAATCCTGCAGCAATGGCGAAGCTTGGTATATTAGGTACGCTATTGAGCTCCGTCAAGGCGGCTAAAATGCCGGTGCTTGCTCCCGATATGACAAGCGCCGCAATGAGGATAGAAACCAGTGCCGCGAGCCAACCAAAACTGCGCCAAAAGGTGCTGGCATCGGCTTCACGCGTAAGCTTTTGCATACCCGCTAAAGGTGCTTCAGCGCTACGATAAGCCAACGCAATTTCCGCATACACAACGGGCAGCGAAACCAATACCATCGCCACAAGCCACAGCAACCAAAAGTCAATCTCGCCTATGGATGCGGGCGCAAACCAGCGAAATAACAATAGCGGTAGCAACGCGGCGATAAAGTAAGAAGCATAGCGAATCATCATAATCTAAATCCAAGCGATTCAAAGTGAATAATAGTTAAGGCTATAAAGTACTGATAGACATCTATATTTTCTATGATAGCGTCATATGAAAGCGCTTAATTCTTATAAGGGTTATCAAAGCTTATGCAAATTATATAAGGACTAACAGTTATAAAAAAACCCCGAAATCGGGGTTTAAGAGCTAAATCATAACGGCGGCAGCAAATTGCTTCACTTATTATATAATCTCACTAAGCGCGTCAAAGTGCGAGCCGCTACATAGGTAGCAGATTAGTGAATCGCGCTCACATAATCTGACAAGATACGAATATCGCGATCAGATAGTTTTGCCGCAACCATCTGCATCATACCCATCTCGCCTTCTTTTTCCGCATCGTTAACACGTTTTTGCTCATCGCTATCGATATCATCAACACGACCAGCAGCACGGAAAAGCTTTAGCTGAGTGGCAATATATTCAGCGTGCTGTCCGCCTAAACGCGGAAATGCAGCCCAAACGTTACCCGCAGCATCTGGACCATGACAGCCTGCACAACCGATCACGCCACGGGATTTGTCACCACCTAAAAACAGCTTAGTCGCTTCTTGCGTCGTCGCAGGATTACCAAATGCGACGCCCCAAGGTTTTTGGCTGGCATAATAGCCTGCGACGTTGGCTAAATCTTGCTGAGATAAATTGGCAACTTGTGACTGCATGATACCGTTTTTACGGTAGCCTGATTTAAAATTGACCAATTGCTTATATAAGTACTTTACGTTTTGACCGCCAAGATTCGGCTGGGCTGGCACAGGACTGACACCATCAACACCATGACAAGCCGCACAAACGGTTTCTGCAATTTGCTTACCTGCATTGACGTCATGTTCAGGAACAATAATAGCAGCTTGTACGCTGAAACTTGCAACACATAAGCTGGCGGCAGCGATTAACTTTTTCATTGATACAAATCCTACTAACTCGACGTAAGCATTATTTAGAGTGATTGCATTATCAAAAGCCGCACCCACTACAAAGATAGCATCTAATCAGCTACGCTATGTATTACGCGGTCTTTATCACAAGCAGCCCGAAAGTACTTACTAATATCAGGGTTTATTTTGGATTATTATAGCAAGACTTTTTACTATTTGCCTACTTAATCGTAGCATTGGTTATTTTTTCTGGCTGTTCGATATTTATTCACTTAATAAAAAAACAAAAAGCGCAATAGGTTTACTCACCCTGCGCCTCGTATCATTTATCATTACATTTATTTAGCCATACAAAACTACTTACTGCTTGGCTATTTATTATTCATTTACTACTTGCTCATATACTCGATAAGCTTACGGTAATCGTCATCGCTACAGTCTTGGCATAAGCCGCCCGCTGGCATTTGAATCATGCCATTTTTGACAGACTTAACCAGCGCTGGCATACCTTTTTGTTTGATAAGCTGTTGCCATTTGGCACTATCGCCTTTTTTAATCGCATTAAGTGCGCCACTATCGTGACAGGCGGCACATGAGTTATTATAGGATGTTGCAATATCGGCGGCGCCTGCACTACTGATCGTCGCCATACCAATGATTAAAGCAGCACTACTGGCAGCTAAGAAACGATAGCTTTTGGCAAAAATGTCGGTGATTGAGAACATAAGACACCTCATATCTTTTTCGTTCGCTTAATCCATAATTTTATTAAGCGGTTATCGTGCAATGATCATTCACTTTATCTGACTAAATATTGTAACAATATATGTCATATTAATATATATAAATATGGTTTAGCTTTGTTAACAACGTTTATTTAAATAAAAACTTCCACTCAAACACGATTTTATTTACGGTTATGTTGTCATTAATATGAGGGTAATTGCCTTTATTTCAATAACTAAGCGATGTAATAGTATAGAATAGGCATTATCCTAAAACACTTATATTATTAACTACCGATTTTTACCATTCATCTATTTTAGGCATCGCTCAGCGCTCTGCTTTATTCACAAACTTTTCACTACCGTATCTAATTTTTTAAGATTAATGAGTCATTTATGAGTACCCCGTTTAAAGATGTCGCCGCCGAACATGCGGATTTTAATACCAAAGCCCGTCAGCGCATTCAGCAAACTGAATTTATGACGTCAGCGCCGACTTTTCGCCTTTGTCCGCCCGATGTAGGGCTCGAAGTCGCTTTTGCTGGTCGCTCGAACGCGGGAAAATCGTCCGCTATCAACGCCCTAACCAATCAGCGCCAACTGGCACGTTCGTCTAAAACGCCTGGGCGTACGCAAATGATTAACTTTTTTAGTATCGGCGATACCGATACGCGTTTGGTTGATTTGCCGGGTTATGGTTACGCGGCGGTGCCACTTGAGATGAAAAAAGAATGGCAGGTTGAGCTTGAAGAATATCTGGTCTCACGCTCAAGTTTGGCAGGTTTGGTACTGATGACCGATATCCGTCATCCGCTTAAATTCTTTGATGAGCAAATGCTGCATTGGGCAAAAGATGGCGAGTTACCCGTGCATATTTTGCTCACCAAAGCCGATAAGCTTAAATATGGCGCGTCTAAAACTGCGCTGCTTAATACCCGTAAAAGACTTAAGCAGTTGGGTTTAGACTGCACGATACAGTTGTTTTCCGCATTAAGAAAAGAAGGTCTTGATGAGCTGGCAGGCGTCATGGGTAATTGGTATCAATATCAGGCCAGGGAGGATAAAAATGCTGAAGCGTCTGTTATTGAAAACCAAGAAAATAGAATAGAAACTAGCGACCAAAGCGCTGATAAGCAAAAAGGTACTGAATAAATTATCGTATTTGATGATTTAGAGGCTTATTTAAAGGCTAACCTGATTTAAAGACCGCCGCTTTTGCAAACGCTAAGCAGAAATTAAGAAGAGTTTATCATTTATAACGATAAACCCTTCTTTTATGGGTATTTTTTGAAAAATCTATTTGTTAAGATTAAATGGGGTTTTGGTTAAGCACTTAATTTATGCACATAACAATGCCACTAATTCTTGCGGCGTGTCCACTTGATAAGTTGGCTGCTCGGCAGCAAGCTCGCTGCTTGACGCTGTGCCATAATTGACCGCAATACTGGTCATGCCCAAACGATTGGCCATTTGTATATCGTAGATACTGTCACCGATAAATACTGCCTGCGAGATTGACTGCTTGGTGTAGTCTAAGATATCGCTCAGCATTTGCGGATCAGGTTTGGAGCCGGATTCATCAGCACAGCGCGTGATGGTAAAATAGTGATGGCTAGCAGAAGCCTCTAATACTCGATCTAACCCCTTTCTTTTTTTGCCGGTAGCGACCGCAAGCTGTTTATCTTGCTGCTTTAACGTCAGGAGCATATCGTCTATCGGCATAAAAAACGGCGTACGATGGCTGTTCGGAATATAATAATCCGCATAGCTTTGCTGAATGGCAAGCTTTTGCGTATCGCTTGCTTGCGGATATAAAATCTCAATGCCGTGCATTAAGCTTAGCCCAATAATGTCTTTGACGGCCTGATCGGTAGTCGTAAAGCCATGCGCCTCGCCTGCTACATGCATCGACTCAATGATTAGGCCAATCGAATCCATCAAGGTACCATCCCAATCAAAAATAATCAGCGTTTTATCAGCTAAATGATGCTCAGCTGCTAATTCAGAAGTATTGGTTGGCGCTGTTTTGTTAGCGCTAGATGCTGTCATGGACTAACCCTTTACAAATAACAAATGGCAAATATAAAAATGTCACAGGTCCTTATTTGGCGAATGTATGCGCAAATAAGCAACTGTGACGATTGTGTTAAATAGTCATTTCAAAACTGCATTGACTATCAGTCTTTAAACAGCCTTTAAAAAGAAATTTTTAAAACTTATTCAGGCAGCTGCATATCTGCTGGTAACCAATCTTTCATCTCATCTGGTAATGGCGCGGTAATGGTTTCATAGCCAGGAATATCTAAACGCCACGCATGTAAACACAAACGATGCACGCCCGATTTGTCATGCACATTGTATTTATCATCACCTAAAATAGCATGACCGATATGCGCCAAATGTACGCGAATTTGATGGGTGCGACCGGTCAAAGGTTTTGCTTCAAGCAGGCTCACTGGCTGATCGTTCAGCGTAAAGCGGCCATGCACAATGATATCGGTCTGGCTTTCTTTGGCTTGTGGGTCTTGCGCATCTACTTTTACGCGGCGCTCACCGCTAGCCAGCGTATAGCGCAGTAATGGCGCGTCGATACGCTGCTCATTGAGCGCAGGTTGACCTTTCGCTAGGCAAAGATAATGCTTTTGAATGGTTCTATCGACAAGATGCTGCTGGAGCACTTTCAACGTTGAGCGCTTTTTAGAAATCATCAGCAGACCTGAAGTATCTTTATCGATACGATGAATCAGCTCGAGATATTTTTTACCTGTAACTTCGCGCATGGCTTCAATAACGCCAAAATCTAAACCACTACCGCCATGCACAGCAATACCAGCAGGCTTATTAAGTACGATTAGACCCTCATCTTCGTAGACCACTCGCGCCAATAAGCTATTGGCAAATTCAGCGCTGATAATCGGTTTATCACGGGTCGCCAGCTGTACAGGCGCTATACGTACCACGTCTTCACGTTGCAATCTGTCATGCGCTTTACAGCGTTTATTATTAACGCGCACTTCGTCTGAGCGAATCATCTTGTAGATGTGGGATTTTGGCAAACCCTTTAGGCGATTGAGCAAAAAGTTGTCTAAGCGCTGGTCGTGCTGATGGCGCGTGACTTCAAGGTAATTGACCTTTTCAAAGTTACTGATTTCGTCGTCGGCACTTTGCGGGCGCGTTTTACTATTAAAGATAGCGGGCGCTTCGTGGATAGGCTGTTCGGTTGGCATTTTTGAGTTTGTCATTTTTAGTTAGGTATTTACACAAAGATTTGCTATAGTTTAGCATGTTGAGCGCCAATTAAGCAGAGGCTGCGACAATAATTCCTTGTTGTTACAGACAATATTACGCCTTTGCTACTACTGGTTAGTCAGGCAATAGCTGTTATAAAGGTTGCCAAACTTGTGCGTTTCATCTGATTTTAAGGGTGTTATATCCCTTGATATACCCTATAATGCCCCATAAATTGTAAGAACAACGCTGATAATCATCTATATATAGAATGTATCAGTACCCAAAATTTTTAGTACAACGTTTTTTAGTAATATAGTTTTTTATCAAGACAAAACACGCTGATATTAAACGACATCGCTTTGATGAATTGGCTAATAACCATTTTATCGCGCGATAACAACATAACATTTACTCACTACCGCCTAACCACGACTTATTTTGATAATTATTTATCACGCATAACTAATTATCAGCCAGTCCTTTAGCGCACAGTTGAGCAAGTATGGGTCGCTTAGAGCCAGAATCGAGCATCATTGATTGATTATCGATAGCTGCCTAAGTATTGGTGGTCAAACAGAGCACGCGAAGTAGGATAGACAAGAGACACCGCGCCGATAAGCCGGTCATTTATTCTGTTTGCCAAGTACGCCCCGCTGATGATTAGAGCAGCGCCACCTAGCTTTGAGTTACCCCAGATATTTTTGACGTGATAGCCAAAAGAACGATAAATAAAGAATGACCAATTGCTTTACCTAAAAGGATAACCGCTGCACGGCACTGTTTTATGCACTAGCACTTACCGATAAAACAGTTCTTTATTAACAGCGCTATGATTGCTAGACCTTGATTGATTAATTGTGACAACACGATGCTTTTTTGGTAATTGTGACCTCTTAAATCTCAGTCCTTATCCATCGCCGCCCTTACAAGGTGTGCGAATTAAACTTGGATAAATGGCTGTCAAAAAGACCACAAACCCGCGCGTGCCTTAATCGTTAGACCAGGCCTACTCATAATATGATATAGATAGTAGCTTTACACCCTACCTTGTCTATACGAACGTTACCGACATTAGCAGGATAAATGGCTAATACATTTTAGGTTAACAGCAGTTACGAAAAGCTCATGTGCTTGCCGTCATTTCTGCTTTACGTTCTACCGCTCATTAACATCTACTCAGGTTGATTTACCCTTAACCTCACTTGCTCACTTGCCCGAAAGCCTGCCCCGTCGTTGTTATGCGTACTCATAGGATTCAAACATGAAACGCATTTTAATCAACGCTACTCAAAACGAAGAAATTCGCGTTGCCCTTTGTAAAGGTAATCATCTTTACGATTTCGATTTAGAAAACCGTACCCGCGAACAAAAAAAATCCAACATTTATAAAGGTCATGTGACCCGTGTCGAGCCATCGCTTGAAGCGGTATTTGTCGAATATGGCTCACAGCGTCAAGGTTTCTTACCGATTCGTGAAATTTCTGCTGAATATTTAAGCGGCAATCCACGCGATGAAAACATCAAAAAACTGATCAAAGAAGGCGATGAGCTCATCGTCCAAGTTGAAAAAGAAGAGCGTGGTAATAAAGGCGCGGCTTTATCAACTTACGTGTCACTAGCAGGTCGTTATTTGGTGTTAATGCCAAACAACCCTCGTGGCGGCGGTATTTCACGTCAAATCTCGGGTAAATTGCGTGAAGATATGAAGCGTATGCTTGGCAGCTTAGATTTGCCAAAAGGCATGAGCGTTATCATCCGTACCGCCGGTATTGGCAAAACCCAAGAAGACTTGCAACACGATTTAAATCACTTGCTTAATATCTGGCAAGCCATCCAAGAACAAAATCAAAAATATCCTTCACCGCGTTTGGTACATCAAGAAGCTGGCGTCGTGACGCGCGCCGTGCGTGATTATCTACGTGATGATATTGCTGAGATTTGGATCGATAACGAAAACGCTTATATCGAAGCGGCAGGTTTTATCGACGCGGTGATGCCAAAACAAGCTGAAAAGCTACGTAAATACACCGATTATGAGCCGATGTTTTCGCGCTTTAATATCGAAAAACAAATCGAAACGGCCTATCAGCGTGAAGTACGTTTGCCATCAGGTGGCTCAATCGTTATTGACCAAACTGAAGCCTTGGTCTCTATCGATATTAACTCAGCCAAGTCAACCAAAGGCTCAGACGTTGCTGAAACTGCTTATCATACCAACTTAGAAGCCGCCGATGAGATTGCCCGTCAATTGCGCTTGCGTGATATGGGCGGCTTGATTGTCATTGATTTCATCGATATGAATGACAATAAACACCAAAAAGAAGTTGAAAAACGTTTAGTTGATGCTACCAAATATGACCGCGCCCGCGTACAGTTCGGTGATATCTCTAAATTTGGCTTGATGGAGATGAGCCGTCAGCGTCTTCGCCCATCACTAGAAGAATCGACTGGCTATATCTGCCCACGCTGTCATGGTAACGGCATGATTCGTGATTTGCGTTCGCTGTCACTATCGATTATGCGTCAAATTGAGCAAATCGCCTTAAAAGAACGTCAAGGTGAAGTACAGGCAGAAGTACCGACTGATATCGCTGCTTTCTTATTAAATGAAAAGCGTGATGCCTTGGTCTACCTTGAGCAAGACAGTGGTACGCGTATCACGATTTTGCCACACGCGCATTTAGAATCGCCAAACTTTAAGCTGCACTTTAATCGTGATGGTTTTGCCCCATCGAGCTATGAGCGTATTACCGATACCCAGCAACAAGAGCATAGCGACCTAGGTTATAACGTCGATTGGCAGACGGCTGATTCAGTGCGCCCTGAGCAGCAGCCGACGCGCCAGCCCCGTCAAGTAGCTGATAATGGCAGCAATAAAAACAGCCAAGCGACTCCTCGTGCCAATAGTCAGCAGCATGCACAGCAACAGCAGCAAAGCACGACCAGTCATAGCAATGACCATCGTAGCAATGCCAATGCTAGCGCTAGCAATGTAGCAACACGTGTACCCCAACCTCAAACTCAGTCACAAAGTACGCCAACTGTTGCGACTACCGCGGCGCCAGTAGCTTCGCAAAATAATAACGCGACTACCGCCCAACCTCAAGCAGTCGCTTGGTTATCCAACCTATTTGCCCAAGCGCCACAAGCATCGACGACGCCTAAAGTCAGTAGCCATGATGCCGCCGAAGCGATTGAAGCACTGGTAAATACTGGCGCTCAAAGCCTTGGTTCGTTTGGACAAATCGACAACAGCGCCTTAGACACTAACACTCAAGCCGCAGCAGCGCCGCAAACGTCGAGCAATCAGCAGAACACTGAGCAACAGCCGAATACTAATCTTCAGCAAGCCGCTAATAGCAATACTGATGATAGCAACGACGCTGAAGACAGAAGAAGACGCAAGCCGCGTAAATCAAGACCCTCTAAAATGCGTCAAAGAAAAGAGCCGTCAGATGAGCCCAATGGTAATGCTGCTAGCAACAATGTAGAAGACAGCCGCTCAACTAGTACTGACGACAAGCAAGCTGACAGCCAAGATAAACGTCAGCATGATAATCGACGCCCTAATGACCGTAATCGCAACAACCGTCAAGACAGCGGTCGTAATGGAAATGGAAATAGTAATACCGAGCACAATGACGCTGCTAGAAAAGACGTTAATACAACAGATGAGCAAACGCGTGCCAAGCGTAAATCAAACAGCCAGCGCTCCTCACGCGGAAAAATTGAGCGCGGTGAGACGTTAAGTGCGAATAACGAGCACAGCAATAAAGAGACCAGTCATAGCAATGACAAAAATCAGACCAGTACCCGCCGCAACCAAGACCCTAATGAAGTGGTGTTACAGGTCAATGAAGCGGCTACGGAGCTCAAGTCACCCGAAGTTGTGCATTTGTCTTTAGATGACAGCAAATCGGTAACAGCAACGCGCCAAGCGCCTGAAAAGCAAAGCGCTGAGAAAGCTAGCAATGAAGCTGATAAGCAGAAAGCAAGTAAGGAAGACAGCACTCCGGAAAATGCGGATAAGCAGGAAGCCGTTGAGCAAATGACTGACAGTCAAGCTGCTAAAAACAGCCGTGACTCGGTTGATAGTAGTCCAAAAACCAGTACGCAAACTGTGACTGCCGACGCTGCTAAAGCGGATAAGCAGGAAGCCGTTGAGCAAATGACTGACAGTCAAGCTGCTAAAAACAGCCGTGACTCGGTTGATAGTAGTCCAAAAACCAGTACGCAAACTGTGACTGCCGACGCTGCTAAAAGTGACAATCCTGCAAGTGCCGATGCGGTGGTAGCGGCAGCAAAAATGGACGACGCTAAGACAAGCACCACTGAAGACAAAGTACAAAAGTCTGACGCTAACTCTGTAGACGAGCGTAATGTCGAGGCTACGAAACCAGCAGCGGATGAGCAATCGACCTCTAAAAGTCGTAGTGCTGTCAAAACTAGCGACAAAGCTGATGATGTAGCACCTACCGAAGCGCAGAAAACTGCTGCTGATGTTGATGCTAATACAGATAATACTGATAGTAGCAATCAAGCAGCGTTTGAGATTGACCATGAAGCTTTATTTGCCAAGCGTTATGTAACGGCTGAAAAGTTCGGTCAAGCCAGCAATGATCCTCGCGTAGTTCGTCGTCAGCAGGCTCAAGTCTCGTCAACTACAACGTCGAATGAGCAAACGCCTGTGGTAAATGAGCAACGCGCTGTGAACGTTCCAGCTATCCGCGGTACGGTTGGTGAGTTTATCCGCGCAACCTTGCCAGAGGCGCAAGCGCGTTTAGCCGCTGAAGGCGTGATTAATTGCTTTAATGCGGCTATCGCTTTGCATCTAGAGCAAGCTAACGCTGTTAACGTAAAGGTAGATAGTAACAACGAGTCTAAAGTCGAGACTGGCAAGACTGCCAAGCAAGATTTTGACTTCAGTAACTATGGTTATGAGCCTTTAGCAGCGGACTATCTCGCACGCTTTGAGGCGATGACGCAAGCCGTCAGTCAATTTGCCGCAGCGCAGGGTAAAACAGCCGTTCAGCCCCGCCCTATTAGCAAGCGGGCGAGCAACGACCCACGTGGTCAGCATCCTGACTATCAGGAGCCAGCTGCAACCACAGTCGCCGAAGCGGCCAAAAAAGACGCTTTAGCGGCCAACAGCAATGCTGACGCTGACATTAACGTTGACGCTCAGAATGTAGATGCGACTGCGCTGGCCAATCAAAGTCAGACAGAAGATGTCAGCGCTGATAGTGACGAGCTGCTAAAAGTAGAGCAAGCACTAGAAGCAGAGAACGCTGAGCAACCTGAGGTTAATGCTGTAGAAGCGGACAACGTTGAAGTAGCAGATACTGAAGCTAAAGATGCTGACTCTGATGTCGAGCAAAGCGAAAACGAGCAAGCGTCTGAGTCTACTGAACAGCTATCAGAGCAAGCGACGAAAGAGGAAATCCAGGCGGCGAAGTCAAAAACGACCATCGCCAGTTATAAAAACATGATCGAAAATGTGGCCGAGCAACTACTGCCACAAAAAGGCATGTTTAATTTAACGACGCCAAAAGTGCCAAAAGCGCGGACGCGTAAGCCGAAAGCGGAGCATAAAAAGCCGACGCAAGCGGAAAAATCAGAAAATGACGATTCTGATAGCGAAAGCTAATAGCCGTCATAAATAATCTTTTAAAAAATATTAAAGCCCCAAAGTTGTTAGCAACTTTGGGGCTTTTCTATGAATATAGCTTTATAAAGATCTTTTAAAGTCAAAATATCCTAAAAACGCGACGGTATTGCTGATATCAATTTTTTGTAGCCTCTGTCTGCGCAGACACAGCAAGCAAGAAAAATTGATATCAGCAGTGCGTGATGTATCAATATTACTTTTCACTCACTATATATCAATGCCACGTTTTGATAATCCTAATCTTTGAAAAACAAACTTAATGGATAGAAGGCTCGTCTTTATGACGTATCTTATTGATAACCGTAAATAGCGCAACAATCGCAGCGCCAATAATAAAACCGATAACGCCATTTAATAAGGCAGTGGTAAAGCTCTCAAATATGCCAGTCAAATGCGCAATATCTTCAACTTCATGGTGCAAAAAGTTGATGCCGTGTACCAAAATACCGCCACCGACTAAAAACATGGCTAAAGTACCAGCGATTGATAAAAACTTCATCAGTTTGGGGGCTGCCGCAAATAAGACCTTACCGGTTTTTTGGGTAAAATCGCCGTCTTTTTGCATCATATGCAAGCCTAAGTCGTCGATTTTAACGATGCCCGCGACCAAACCATAAATACCGACAGTAATACCAATGGCTAAAATAGACAGCACCAAACTACGCTGTAACAAAGTAGCGGTTGCCGTCGCACCTAGCGCAATCACAATAATTTCTGCTGATAAAATAAAATCGGTACGCACCGCCCCTTTGATTTTTTCTTTTTCAAAGGCGACCAAATCAACGTTTTTATCAGCGTTGGCTTGCCGACGAGCATTTTGCTCTTCATCATCTGGCAGGGCATGCGGCCAAAATCGATGAATCACTTTTTCAGCGCCTTCATAAACCAAAAACAAGCCGCCACACATCAGCAAAAAGGTGATTAAAGGCGGATAAATGGCGCTAATAAGGATGGCTGCTGGCACCAAAATAAGCTTATTAATAAACGAGCCTTTGGCAACCGCCCAAACGACTGGCAGCTCACGATTTGCTGTGACGCCGGTGACCTGCTCGGCATTCAACGCCAAATCATCACCCAATACCCCCGCGGTTTTTTTGGCGGCGACCTTAGTCATGACCGAAACGTCATCGAGTATCACACTGATATCATCAAGTAGGGTTAATAAACTGGCACCTGCCATAGGGTCTCCTTAGAAAGTTAGAAAGTTAGAAAGAAAAATAATAATAGAAAAATTATTTTAATGAATAATTTAATGTTGATGACAGTAGCCTACCTAGACATAAACCTAGATGAAATAGTGCAAATGTATTTTATATCGGCTTTTTAATGGCTATCTGTAAATAATACATTTGCCGATAATATTTACCGTTAATAAAGTTGGCAATGTCAACAAATAGCCTTTGGTGGTTATTTCTAAAAATATGTTAATATAACCAGTATTGCTACTTATCTTTTATTATCAATAAATTGCCCCTCGTCCTTGAAATATATCGCGCTGACAACAAAATCTAGCGTATACGGGATAAGCGTTCATACACCATCTATGTCCCTGTTTTTATATCTATATCTTGCTTAGGCATCACCGCCTAAAGGAAATATCTATGTTTTTACCTTCTTTCTCTAAAGCCACCCCTGCTCGCGCTCTATTTTCTCGCAAGCCTTTATCGCGGATGATGATGAGCGCATTGCTGGTCGCGATTGCCGCAGGCTGCTCGAATAATGCGGCTGATGCGACCAGCAATACAGGCATCGTCAATAGCGCCGAAGCCAAAGTAAGCACCGCGCAAGTCGCCGATAATGATGCAGCAGTGGTCAAAGCCTTACAAGCAAATCTAAAAGCCTCAGGGATTGAAGAAGAAATCATTTCAGCTGTACCAACAGATATGGACGATATTTACTGGGTAACGGCATCAGGCTTACCATCGTTTTTTACCGATAAATCTGGCAAACATATTATCCAAGGACAAATCATCGCCGTTGGGCAAGATGCGCCAGTCGATATCAGTGGCGCTTTGGTTGCCAAAGCCGCGCAAGACGCTCTAAAAACGGTCGATAAAAAAGACATGGTTATTTATCCAGCAAAAGGCGCGACCAAATCAGTTGTTTATGCGTTTACCGATGCCGACTGCCCTTATTGCACCAAGCTTCATGAAGAAATGGGCGATATCAATGCACGCGGTATTGAAGTACGTTATTTAGCGTGGCCACGCAGCGAAGGCAGTATCCCAAAGATGGAAGCCATTTGGTGTAGCGAAGATCGCAAGGCGGCGATGGATCAAGCGAAAATGGGTGCTAATGTCCAAGCGCCTAGTTGTAATAGCCCGGTGAAAGAGCAAATCGAGCTTGGAATGTCGCTAGGGGTACGCGGCACGCCAGCTATCTTTACCGAGTCTGGCCAACAAATCGGCGGCTATCTACCAGCGGCGCAATTGGCGCAAACAGCGATTGATGCCAGCTAGTCATCTATCTTGATATTGCTGACCTTAGCGACAGTGAGATTGGGTAGACGCCACAAGCGCTTATCGGTATGATACGATGAAGCGCTAGGTAAAATTAGCGGTGTATTTTTATACTTTTCTTCTTTATATCAGCCTCATTTATAAACACTTTTATATAAGTCTTTTTATGTAAGCGCTGTCATAGAAGCATTTTTATCCAACTCTATAATCTCTTGAGGATACTGTGAGCAAATCCATCAAACTAGCGATACTTGGTCTGGGCACCGTCGGAACGGGCGTGATCAATCTAATCAATGACAATTTAGATGAGTTAAAACGCCGTAGCGGACGAGACATTGTGATTACCGAAGTCGGTACCCGTCGTCAGCGCGATGATATCGACGCTACCATCGTACAAAATAGTGACTTGATGGCAACTGCTGCCAGTGACAATGTCGATATTGTCATCGAGGTGATTGGCGGTACGACCTTGGCTAAAGATGTGATTATGCATGCCATTAAACACGGCAAACATGTGGTCACTGCCAATAAAGCCTTGCTCGCCGAACACGGCAATGAGATTTTTGCCTTTGCCGAAGCCCATAATGTGCACGTTGCTTATGAAGCGGCGGTGGCAGGTGGTATTCCAATTATCAAAGTCATGCGTGAAGGCCTTGCTGCCAATAAGATTGAGTGGTTAGCTGGTATTATCAATGGCACTGGCAACTTTATCATGACTGAAATGCGTGATAAAGGTCGCCCGTTCGCCGATGTTTTAAGCGAAGCACAAGCACTTGGTTACGCCGAAGCCGATCCAACCTTTGATGTCGAAGGTATTGATGCGGCGCATAAGCTTGCGCTCCTCGCCTCTATCGCCTTTGGGATTCCGCTACAGTTTGACAAAGTTTACTGCGAAGGTATCACCGGTATTACCTTGCAAGACGTCAACTACGCCGAAGAGCTTGGCTACCGTATCAAACATCTAGGCTTTGCGGTACGCCGCGAAGACAACGGTTCAGGTGATGGCCAAGGAAATAACGGCGCGGCTGGTATCGAGCTGCGTGTTCATCCAACCCTCATTCCACAGAACGCCCTACTTGCCAACGTTAATGGCGTAAAAAATGCGGTATTAGTCAACTCGCACCCACTTGGTCAGACGCTATATTGCGGTGATGGCGCTGGTGCTGGAGCAACGGCTTCTGCAGTCATGGCGGATGTCATGGATTTGGTTCGCGTTCTTGGTAGTAAAGATAGCAACAATGAAAGCACGAACGGTCACCATGTGCCGCATCTAGCGTTTATCCCAGAGCAATTATCAGACACACCTATCTTGCGTGCTGAGCAAATGATTACCGGTTACTATCTGCGCGTGCATGCGCATGACAATCCGGGCGTTTTGGCGGATATCACTCGTATTTTGAGTGACGCGGGTATCAATATCGATGCCATTTTACAAAAACCTGCGCATAAGCTGGGCCAAGTACCAGTGATTATCTTGACCCTACCTGTGGTGGAAAGTCAGATGAATCTGGCGATTGAAAAAATCGAGAAGCTCGATACCATTACAGATAAAGTCGTCCGTATTCGCTTAGACGAGCTGGCGTAATCTATCTAGCGATTCATCTATAAACGTGTGACCTTAGCTAGAAACTTTTATTTTAATGACTAAAAAAAACTTTCGTTTCAAATACCGAAAAAGGAAAAATAACGATGTCAAATGATGCAATTGTAATTTTAAATGGCGCCCGTACTCCGATGGGCGGTTTTCAAGGCGCTTTAAAGGACGTCAGCGCAACTGAACTTGGCGCAACCGCTATCAAAGCAGCCGTTGAGCGTTCAGGCGTGAGCGTTGATAATATTGATGAAGTCATCATGGGCTGTATCTTGACTGCTGGTCTTGGTCAAGGCCCTGCCCGTCAGGCGATGCGTAAAGCAGGTCTAAATGATGCCACGGGTGCTGTCACCATCAATAAGCTTTGTGGTTCTGGTCTAAAAGCAGTTATGCAAGCGCACGATGGTATCAAAGCGGGCAGCTTCAACGTCGCAGTCGCTGGCGGTATGGAATCGATGACCAATGCGCCTTACATCATGCCAGGGTCACGCGGCGGTTACCGTATGGGTCATAAAGAAGTCAAAGACCATATGTTCTTAGACGGTCTAGAAGATGCCGAAACCGGCAAATTAATGGGGCAGTTCGCGCAAGAAATGGCCGATGAAAAAGGCTACAGCCGTGAGCAAATGGACGAATTTGCTATTGAATCGCTAAACCGTGCTTTGACAGCGATTAAAGACGACCATTTTAAAGATGAAATCGAGCCTGTCACTTTCAAATCGCGTAAAGGCGAGCAAACGGTTGATACCGACGAGCAGCCTGCGCTTGCCAATGCCGAGCGCATTCCTACCCTGCGCCCTGCTTTTGCAAAAGAAGGCACGATTACAGCGGCAAACGCCAGCTCAATCTCAGACGGCGCGGCAGCGGTTGTGATGATGAAAGAGTCGCAAGCAAAAGCCGAAGGTTTGGATTATCAAGCACGTATTGTTGCCACCGCTTCTAACTCGCGTCATCCAAGCGAGTTCACCATTGCTCCGATTGGGGCGATTGAAAAAGTACTAGACAAAGCTGGCTGGTCAATTGCAGACGTCGATTTATGGGAAATCAACGAAGCCTTTGCGATGGTGACCATGGCTGCGATGGATGAACTTAAAATCGACCACGCTAAAGTCAACGTCGAAGGCGGCGCTTGTGCCCTTGGCCATCCAGTTGGCTGCTCTGGCGCGCGTATCTTAATCACCCTTATCAACTCGCTTAAGCGTACTGGTGGTAAAAAAGGCGTTGCAACCTTATGTATCGGTGGCGGTGAAGCTGTTGCCGTTGCCATTGAACTGGCTTAATTTTAAGCCAATTCAACGTTTGAGCTTTTAAATTCGAAGTTCTGATTTAAAATATCGACTGATTTTCTTAAAATTTTAAGACCGCATAGCTACTAGCTGTGCGGTTTTTTTATACCTAAAAATGACAAATACCGCAAAGCGGTGAACACGCTGTAAGAAAGCCTTAACTTAATTTTATATAGTAACGGCGTCATTTACAGCCTATTACACGCAATTACCTCAAGCGCACACTTTGCTACCTTGCTCATATATCGTATCGAAAAACCTGCTGCTACGATAATAACAAGTTGATGGAGAGGCTGCTTATTAACGATAGCTAGTCCTTAATGATAGCGAGATTCTATTAATAATCATGGAAATATCTTCTTCATCTAATCTTGTTGATTTATAAAATCTAAGTTTAAACCAGTTCAAAAGAAATAGACGACAGTTTTTTAGCAACGCAAATTTTTACTGTATTGCTATTTTATAAAAAATAATTATTAATCCAATCAAATAAATTTACTCATAAAAAAGGAAGATAATAATGAGCCAACTAATTCGTTTAAGAGATATCCAAGCAACTCACCGTGACCTAATTGGTGATGACTATTATGATCCAACTGGTAAAACTGCTTATGGCGTCAATGAAGAAAAAATCGGTAAAATCGAAGGCGCGCTAGTAGAAGATACCACTGGTCGTATTCGTTATTTAATCGTTGATGCAGGCGGTTGGTTCAGCTCAAAAGAAGTTCTAGTGCCAGCAGGTCTTGCTCGTATCGTCGGTGACGACGTCTTCTTTGATAGTTTAACGCAAGCACAAGTGGAAGCGATGGAAGTCTATGATCACGATTATCAGTACAGCTATAAAGAGCAGTACGAAAAAGATCGTCAATCATTCGCTGCTGATACTGTACCAGAAGCAGAGCGTATGGAGATTGCCGACCATGCGTATAATGCGCCAAACACGCTAGAGCTACTAGAAGAGCGTTTGACAGTCAATAAAGACCGCATCGTTGCAGGCTTAGTAAAAGTTGGTAAGCATGTCGTTACTGAAGAGCGCAACATAGATGTTGACCTTGAAGAAGAGCATGCCAATATCCAACGTACCAATGTAGATCGTCCAACAGATCGCCGTATCGGTGATGTAGATAGCAATCAAACGGTCGAGGTTCAATTAGAAGCAGAACGTGCTCGCGTCAATAAAGAAACCTATGTCGCTGAAGAAGTAAACGTTGGTAAAACTACCGAGCGTCATACTGAAACCATCGCTGAAACCATCCAACGTGAAGAATTAGATATCGATGGTGATGGTAATGTGGTTGACCGCGAAGGTAACCTTTTTGACCGCGATGATATCACAGCCGAAGATGTCCGGCGCGCTCGTGGTATGTAATACGCCATACTTGCGCACCTTGCATAATTCTTAAGGAAGATTTCTTAGCAATTGATAATAAGAAATAATAATTAGAAAAATAACAGTTAGCTATGCATCGCGCGATAGTAATGAGCAGCTGAGTGACAAGCTCAGTAACTAAGACCAGAGCTTGCCTCTGGTCTTTTTTTATACCTCTTTTTAAGCTGCCTCACCATTTAAGGAGCACTACCATGATTAACGACGACAATAAAGTTAAACCGCAACAAACCAATCAGCAAGCATCTTTGGCAACTGACTCTACTTCGCACTTAGAGCAAATTGCTAATCATAGCGGTGAGAACAAATTGCCTGCGCCAGATTTGTCCGCTACTGATTTATCCAATACTCATCAGCAGCAAACTGTGTCGAGTCGTTCACAAGAAGGCTTAGAAAATAATTTATCTACTAATTTAGCAAACCATCGAACCGATACAGGCAATGGTGGCTATTTAGAATTATTAGAAGAGCGTCCTGTCATTAATAAAGAACGCTTAGATGTTGGCAAAGTGACGGTAACCAAGCACAGACGCACCAAAACCATTGAGGTGCCTATTGAGCTGGTAGAAGAATATATTACCGTGCGTACCGACTATCAAGACGTACAGAGTCAGGATTTACTATCAGGTGATTATGATGATAAGGACATATTGCGTCATGTTGAGCCGTCGCTAGATAGTAAAGCAGTCGTGACCATCAATGGCAAGCAGGTTGAGATTGGTGACGCGCCGATTGAGATTATCTTATCGCGTCAGGTAGCGACGATTACCAAAGACACTCATGTGATCCAAGAAATAGAGATTAATAAAACCACGCATACCCATACCGATAGCATTCAAGTAGCGCTCCAACACGAGGAGCTAGACGTTAAAGAAGAAGGTTATCTAGCCCATGAGCAACAAAGCAATGCCGCTGATAAAAAATAGCGTTTATAAAAAATAGGCTGATAAAGCATTTTTGTAAGCAGTCGTAAGACCAAACCAAAAAAAAGCAACGTTAACGTTGCTTTTTTTATGCGAGGTATTTGTTGTTAGGCGGCTGTTTCTGCCGTTTTAGTTTCAGACGCTGGTGATGTTTTACATTCATAGGTACTGACGTTTTCTGAATCGGCACCAGCAGTACGCATCACACCAGTTTCACGATCTTCGTGCGCCACGCGCCACTGGATAAAGCCTTCACCACCGTCAAACGCTGTATCTAGATTGAAAACTTCAGGGTTGGTCGCATCATTGGTTTTGGTCAGAGTTACTGTACCTTGAGCAGTCTCAAGAATCACTTGTTTGTCAGCGTCTTTGTAAGTGGCTTCGACGGCTAGTGCCGGTGAACATGAGTAGCTCATTTGCTTGACGCCAGAATTAACAGACGCTACGGTATCCTCTTCCACATCGCTGACTGGCGCATCTACCACCACATCACTTGGCTCGGCAGGCTCAGCGGACATAGGCACCGATTGCTCTTCACTGATGCTGTCTTCTAGACTTGGTTCTGGCTCTTGCTGTTGTTGACAAGCACTAATTGTCATCGCGCCAGCGAGCAGACCGGTAACAACGACAGAGGTACGAAATTGTTTTAATAATTCTATATTCATGACACTCTCCAAAAAAATATGTTAAACACTATAGCGTGTATGTAAATTCACGCCTATGTTGAATTTGTAATTAATCACTACAAAAGCGCTGTTACTTTTATATTCTTAATAGTTAGACTATTTATTAATAGAGTTACAGTCACTTAAAAGTGCTAAAAAGAAAGGTAGAAGATATCGCCCGATAATTTTTCCTATCGAAATTCTTATGGCTATAAATCTTATCGCTATAAAAAAGTCCCTATCTAAATAAGACAGGGACTTTTTATCATAGCTTAACAATTTTTGATTATCAATATTTAGATTTTACCGTGACATTGTTTATACTTTAGGCCTGAACCACAAGGACATGGCGCGTTACGGCTGATATTCATCCCAGCGTATGGGTCAGGCTCACTGGCATTGTTGCTACCACTGCTCGCGATAGACCCTGCTGTTACGCCAGCAGCAACGCTACGGTTTTGCGCCGCTGGTCGCTCTACGCCGCCATCCATATTGTCGATATCACTGTGTTCAAACTGCATTTGCATATGCGCGGCGTTTTCACGCTGCTGAGCTTCTAACGCTTCTAACTCTTCTTTGGTTGGGATATGGACGCGTGATAAATCTTGTACGGTTTCAGATTTAATCGCACCAAGCATCATTTGGAACAGCTCAAACGATTCACGCTTATATTCTTGCTCAGGATTTTTTTGCGCATAACCGCGCAAATGGATACCTTTACGTAGCTGATCCATTTGGGTTAAATGCTCTTTCCAGTGCTTATCCAAACTTTGTAGCATAAAATGACGCTCGAGCTGGGCGGCATCTTTTTCGCCCATTTGCTCACGGCGAGCATGATAGCGATCCAGCGCAGTTTGGATAATTTTGGCACGTAAACCTTCTTCATCTAGGCGGCGGTCTTCATCCAGCCAATCGTTAATCGGCATGGAAATTTTAAACTCATCTTCAAGCTCGTCTTCTAAGCCGTCGATATTCCACTGATCATCAATAGAGCCTGGCGGGATAAACTGATCAATCATGGCATTGTAGACTTCATGATGCATGACTTCGATGGCCTCCAATAAATCCATCTCTGCCAGCAAGTCATCGCGCTGACCATAGATAACTTTACGCTGCTCATTGGCGACGTCATCGTATTTCAATAGGTTTTTACGGGCATCAAAGTCACGACTTTCGACTTTACCTTGGGCATTTTCAATCGATTTTGAAACCATTTTATGCTCGATGGCTTCATCTTCTTTTAGACCCATCGCCCGCATCATATTAACAACGCGGTCACCGGCGAAGATACGCATCAAGTCATCTTCAAGCGATAAGAAAAAGCGCGACATCCCAGGGTCACCTTGACGACCGGCACGACCACGCAACTGGTTATCGATACGGCGTGATTCATGACGCTCAGAACCAATGATATGTAGGCCGCCAGCCGCAACGACTTGGTCATGCTTGACCTGCCATTCTGCTTTTAGGCGCGCCATCTCTTCCGGACTGACCGCATCAATATCTTCGATAAACGACTGCCAGTTACCGCCCAAGATAATATCGGTACCACGACCTGCCATATTGGTGGCGATGGTCACCGCTTTTGGACTACCTGCCTGCGCGATAATTTCTGCCTCACGTTCGTGCTGCTTGGCGTTTAGGACATTATGCTTGATGCCTTCTTGATCGAGCAGATAAGACAACTCTTCACTGGCTTCAATCGTCGCCGTACCAACTAAGACCGGCGCACCTTTGGCTTGGATCTCTTTAATCTCGCGAATGATACCTTTGTACTTTCCTAACTTGGTTAAGAAAATCTGGTCATCCATATCGATACGAGCAATCGGCTCGTGCGTTGGAATCACGATGACGTCTAAATCATACGTTGATTTAAACTCTGCTGCTTCGGTATCGGCGGTACCGGTCATACCGGATAGTTTGTCATAGAGACGGAAATAGTTCTGGAAAGTCGTCGTCGCAAGGGTTTGGTTCTCTGCTTGAATCTCGACGTTTTCTTTGGCCTCTACCGCTTGGTGCAAGCCTTCTGACCAGCGGCGACCGGGCATGGTACGACCGGTGTTTTCATCGACGATAATCACTTCGCCGTCGTCAACGATATAATGGACGTTTTTGACAAATACATGATGGGCGCGGATTGCCGCTTGTACGTGAGCGAGTAGCGGCAAACGACTCGGGCTATATAAACTTTCGTTTTCACCAAGCTCGCCCACTTCGATTAAGAAGCGCTCAATTTTCTCATAGCCTTTTTCGCTGATTTCGATTTGACGATTTTTTTCATCAATCCAAAAATCTTCGTCTTCATTATTTTTATTGGCTTCTTCATCTTTTGAGCGTTTAAGCCGTGGAATAATGGTATTAATCAGCGCATACATACGTGATGAATCTTCTGCTTGACCCGAAATAATCAGCGGCGTACGCGCCTCATCGATTAAGATAGAGTCAATTTCATCAATAATGCAATAATTTAGCGGACGCTGTTTTTTCTCAGCCAGGCTAAAGACCATGTTATCGCGCAGATAATCAAAGCCATATTCGTTATTGGTACCGTACGTGATATCCGCTTGATAAGCGTCGATTTTTTCTTGTGGTGGCTGCTGCGAATAAATAACGCTGACCGTCATACCCAAAAAGCCAAATAATGGGCGGTTTAACTCGGCATCACGCGCCGCCAAATAATCGTTGACCGTGACCAAATGCACGCCTTTGCCACTAATAGCGTTTAGATACATCGCCAAGGTACCCATTAAGGTTTTACCCTCACCGGTTTTCATCTCAGCGATTTTGCCTTCGTGCAAGGTGATACCGCCGATGAGCTGCACGTCGTAGTGACGCATACCATTGACGCGTAAGGAAGCCTCGCGGCAGACGGCAAACGCTTCTGGTAATAAGGCGTCTAAGCTTTCACCGTTTTGGTGTCTTTCTTTAAATTCTGCGGTTTTTTGTTGTAATTGCTCATCAGACAGGGCTTGAATGTCAGCCTCATATGCGTTGATTTTGCTGACCACTCTACGCATGCGCTTGAGTTCGCGGTCATTTTTGGTGCCAACGACACTGCCTATAATCTTTGATAACATAATTTTTTGACCTATGGAAATATTCGATAATTAGTGCGCATTCGCCAAGGGTTTATATACTGCCGCTTGGTCATTTCAATGCTGACAATCATCACTGACTAAATACCTTTTAATAACTTACTGATTAATAACGCCCTGATTGTCAAAATGCGGATTAACAAAGCACGCAATAATAAGGTACTGCCTAATGATGAGTCGCTTAATGAAGTATCGCCCAATTAAGTGTGCCGTCATTATATATGGTTATGACGCCGATGGATACAAGGGCAGCGAGTAGATATTTGCCGACGTAAAAAGGTCGCTGAACGTGTTAAAATAGTGCCTATATCCTTCATTTAGCAGCTGTTTCGCGATATCAATAAACGCAAATAACTGCCAACCTGCATCCCTGATTTATTCTAAAAAACAGCCATTGTTTCTAAGCAAACCCAATTAAGCAACATAAGAGATTCTGCATGACCGTAAAACCATCCGCGAAAAACCCTAACGCTTTAATATTTGATACATCTAAAACCTTAAAAGCTAAGCACGTAAAAACTGAGCATTTAAATAACGATCAGTTGCTAATCGGCGATGCTATTTATCATTTAGCCGACCATACGCCGATGATGGTGCAATATCTAACCATGAAAGCCAACTATCCACAAGCGCTACTGCTGTACCGGATGGGTGATTTTTATGAGTTATTTTTTGATGATGCTAAGCGCGCGGCGCAGATACTCGATATCACGCTCACTCGCCGTGGTACGGATAAAGCCGGCAATACCATTGCGATGGCAGGTGTACCGTTTCATGCGGCTGATAGCTATATGGCGCGGCTCATTGCAGCTGGGCAGACAGTGGTCGTTTGTGAGCAAATTGACGAGTCAGTTACTAGCAGCCCGTCCAATACACCGACAATGGGCGATAAGCAAAAGAAAGATAAAAGTAAATCTGCAACCGGCACTATCATGCGCCGTGAAGTAGTTAAAACCCTGACTGCCGGTACGATTACTGATGACGCCTTAATTGCACCCAACCACACCCCGACTGTCGTTGCCATTGATATCGAAACTCCTAAATCGAACAGCAAACAACCTATGCAAGCTGCTATTAGTCAAATGGATTTAGCCGCTGGAACCCTAACCACACAAACACTCAGCGCGCCTCATGGTGATATTGAAGGTTTGCAAACTCAAATACTGACGGTGCTGGCACGTTTTGCGCCGAGTGAATGTATTATTAGCGAGGTGCATGGAAACAGTTTTGACAGTAGTGGTAGTAATGGCGAAGATTGGCTGCTGTGGCTACGGCAAAATCTCGACTGTCCTATTATCGAAGTTGCGGCTAATGACTTTCATCGTGAGCATGCCAGCGAGACGCTTTGCCAGCAGTTTGACGTCCAACGCCTCGATGGACTTGGTATTAATGACTCGCCACTTGCCCAATCTAGCTGCGCCGCCCTTATTCATTATGCACGGCAAACCCAGCAACGCCACGTGCCACAAGTGAATCAGCTTATCGTTGAATATAATGATGATTATTTAATCATTGATGCCAATAGCCAGCAAAATCTTGAGCTGTTTACCCCCGTTAGTAGCAATGGTACATCATTAATATCAGTGCTCAATCATTGTCAAACGCCGATGGGACGTCGTTTACTCATGCAGCAAATGAAGCGCCCACTGCGTCAGCATTCACGTATTAATCTGCGCTTAGATGCAATCACTAGCCTTTTGCAGTCAGACAATAATTTTGGCGAAAATAAGCAGGTTAATGAAAATTTAGAAAAACATTCATTGGTCAGCAGTTTACGTGAAACCTTAAATGCTATCGGTGATATCGAACGTATCAGTAGCCGTATCGGTCTAATGAGCGCCAAACCGCGTGACTTGCGTAAATTGGCTGATGGTATTGCTAGTAGCAAGCTGCTTAATACCCTACTGAGCAATGCAGGTATCAGTCATAAGCGAGCAGGATTATTGCCCATGCTGATGCAGCAATTGCCAGACCAGCTACCGGCGGTGCAATCTGTCGCCGAGCTGATTGAGCGTGCCATTATCGCAGAACCGCCGGCGCATATCCGTGATGGTGGTATGCTAGCAGTTGGTTTTGATGCTGAGTTTGACCGCCTCACCCACTTACATGACAATATCCAAGTAACGTTAGATGAGATGCTTGAACGCGCGCGTCAAGACTACCAATTACCTAGCTTAAAAGTAGGCTTTAATAAAGTCAGCGGTTTTTATTTTGAACTGCCCAAAATGCAGGCAAAAAATGCCCCTGCGCATTTTATCCGTCGGCAAACGCTCAAAAGCAGCGAGCGCTTTATTACCGATGAGTTAAAAGCAGTCGAAACCGAATATCTAAGCGCACAAACATTAGCATTGACTCGTGAAAAACAGCTGTATAATGAACTATTGACCATATTAGGCGGTCATTTAGCGGAACTACAACAGCTGAGCGCGGCTATCGCGCAGATAGATGTGCTTAGCAATTGGGCACAGCTTGCGACCCTTTATAATTGGCAACGTCCAGTCATGAGTAATGATTCACAAGATGGCAATTATTCGAAAAATGGTAGCCAAACCAGTATTGATATTAAACAAGGTCGTCATGTCGTTGTCGAAGCGGCGCTCAACCCCGCCAACATTAACAATACTACTCAACAGAGCAGTACGAAACCTAGCAGCCATTTTGTCGCCAATGACTGTGCGCTCGGCAGCGATGCAGACCCTGAAAGACTTCTGATGATTACTGGCCCTAATATGGGTGGTAAATCCACCTATATGCGCCAAACTGCACTCATTGTTATACTTGCGCATTGCGGTAGTTTTGTCCCAGCATCAAGCGCTCATATTGGTGATATCGACCGTATCTTTACTCGTATTGGCTCAGCGGATGACTTAGCAGGTGGCAAATCGACCTTTATGGTTGAGATGATTGAAACCGCGAATATCCTTAATCAGGCGACCAATAAATCGCTGGTACTAATGGATGAAGTCGGACGCGGCACCGCAACTACGGACGGTCTAGCAATCGCTCATGCTTGTGTCAATCGATTGGTCGAGATTGGTTGCCTGACATTATTTGCCACCCATTATTTTGAATTGACGCAATTGGTCAACCCTGCTGAGAGCCAACACGCCAGCATTCGTAATGTGCATGTCGCCGCCAGTGAAATCGATGGTCAACTACTACTACTCCATCAAATCCGCGAGGGCGCAGCAAGCTCTAGCTTTGGTTTACATGTGGCAAAAATGGCAGGGATTCCTACGCAGGTATTAAATGATGCCAAGCGCTATTTAGTAGATAACTTAGAAACTGAGAGTACCAAGACCATTGATGATAAAAATGAATTAGCTAAGTCGTTAAACGATAAACAGCAGCAAAATCATTACAATGAAGTAGAAAAACCAAGCTTACGCGACAATGTTCAACCTCAATCGATAAGTAATATTCCACAACAAAATCAATTGTTTAGCTTGCAAGATGAACTGACAGCAATTAATCCTGATAACCTGACGCCAAAGCAGGCGCACGATTTACTGTATCATTTAAAGGAAATCATTAGTCATTAAAGGGATTTGTCAAATAGTGGCAAAAGCGCTAAAATATGTCTTATTTTCAGCTATAGTACTTACAATTGTACTTTGCCAAACCAATAACAGGTAGACCACTATGACCTTTGTCGTTACAGATAACTGCATTCTTTGCAAATACACCGACTGTGTGGAAGTCTGCCCTGTGGACTGCTTTTATGAAGGCCCGAACTTCCTTGCTATCGACCCTGATGAGTGCATCGACTGCGCGCTATGCGAGCCTGAATGCCCTGCCAATGCGATATTCTCAGAAGATGAAGTACCAAAAGGCCAAGAAGTGTTTATTCAATTGAACGAGGAGCTGGCGCAAAAATGGCCAAACATCACTGAGATGAAAGGTCAGCTGCCAGAAGCGGCGAAGTGGGACGGCGTCGAAGGTAAGATTCAGTATTTAGAGAAGTAGCTAGTGTTTTAAAGCCGAACAACGTTGAGACAATAAAAAACCACCTATCTATTATTTAGATAGGTGGTTTTTTATGGCAAACGAATCTTTATAAGGACTTTAAGGTAATACCACACATGGCGTACCTTTAGGAATATTACATTCGATACGCGCGTTAGAAGGCGCTTTTGTAATTGCTTCAATCTTTTGCCAAGTGTTTAATGTCCAACCTGTAGCATCCGTAATAGATTGACAGGAATTCAAGATTAGTGATCTTGGAGTTGAAGCAGAGTCTTCATCGTTTAATACAATGAAAACTTCGTTACCATAGCTTTTTACTTCTGATAGACAAGCATTAACTTTTGCTTTATTTGAGTAAACCTGATACGCAGGTGTAGCAATGGCTGCTAATATGCCAATGATAGCAATCACTATCATCAACTCTATGTTCCACCCATTTTAATGCCATTCATATTGTTTTTAGATTTATCTGTTTGCGAGGCACTAACTAGACTAGTATCACTGGTCATAATCACACCAGCTAAAGGAGTGAAAGGGTTATTGGAGTCCGCCATACCTAAATTACTAAGCCTGATACTTTTCTCAATATTTTGAATACCAAAAATACTCGCTTCTAATATATCTGTACCACCGGACTGCACGCTACTGGTTTTTATACTTGTGAGATAAACCTGCATAACTGCTGCTGATATGAGAAGCCCTAGTGTGAGGGAAATCATGAGTTCGATTAATGAAAAGCCATCTTGAGTATGTTTAGCTTGCATTAGTATGACTCCATAATCAAACAGTCAGAACCTGCATAATAGACGCCAGATGTATCAGCACAAGCTTTATTACTGTCTGTATTAGCACCAAAGACTGGTTTAGTACCACTCCAGGAAGTAATAATACAGTGGCGTAATTGTTTGTTTGCTGTACCAGGACAAGTAACCATATTTAATAAAACACCATTATCACAGGCTTTTTGCATGGCATTCGAGCTATTATATTTTCCTAGTTCCTCTGCAGTGCATAAATCATTATCACAATTTTTTGTGACACTCGCAGCTTTATATGCTGCAACAGCAGTACAATAATCTTTTGTATCAGATACACTGCCTAAAACACTTTGAATATCCTGTTGATAAATTAATATATTGTCAGGATTCAATCGTAAGTCTTCAGATAAACCACGCATTACTGTATTGGCATTGGCAATTAATACACTATCATCTGTGGCTTTCACTGAAACCATATTTAATGCGCTGAATCCTAAAACCGCAACCGCTAATAATAATAGAGCTACCATAACTTCTATTAATCCTACACCACTTTGAGAGTTTGAATTCTTCATTAACATGTTCCTCCCAATTTAGTAGTGATATTAGCGATTTTATTAACCTCAATCTGGCGCGGCGTCGCATTATTACTGCTATCACAGATTGTGTAAGTACGTGCCGTGTTAACCCGTTTACTTGGCTCAAAGACAATAGTTACGGGTGTGTCTGGCTTGATAGTACTTTTAACGTTATAACTATAATTTGCGATAGTGTTTGAATCAGGGGCAGTAATCGTAATCACTTTAGGTGTGCTAGTATTGTTATAGCTCAAAGTAAGGTTCTGCCGACGAATAATGCTTTCAGCTTTCGCTTCTTTTAACGCATTAGCCAGTGTAGCCGTCGTCGACTTTACGCGCTGATTGGCAAGCTGAGTACTGATACTAGGTGCAGCAATACTGACAATAATAGCAAGCACGGCAATCGTTACCATCAGCTCAATCAGGGTAAATCCTGAGCTGGTCATTTGTAACTTTTGTGCTACCTTATTCGTAGATGCGTTCACATCAAATCCCTATCTATAGCTGTCATTGTCTTTGATAAATGCTAGGTCTGTCATAGTAATAATTACCGTACCTAGCCCTTCTAAAATCTATTCTCAGCTTATTATTTTTTAACTATATCCATTAAGATACATGCAATTTTTGTTCCAATAGAAACAATCGTCATACAGTAACGATACTTTTGTCCAATGTATTTTTTGATTTAAGCGTTTAGAACACGAATCGGAGTTATGGGATTTTATTTAAACGATAAAAATCGAAATATGTAGGTAAAATGTGTCAATAATATAACGTTAAGGCAACATATTAGCAACATAATAGTTATTTTAAATGAATAGAAGCAATTTTTTGATAGGAACAGATTTTACAATTGACTGCCGTGTGCTAACGCATAGGCTGATAGATGATATTGATGAGAGTTCTTAGAATTAATGACTGACAAGCCTGTAGATTGACTGCTTAAAGCATGACCTAATGCTTGTAGGCTAGCACCTGTAGTCGCGACATCGTCAAATAATAATAAGCGTTTAACCGGAGGGTTTTCGCTTAAAGCAAAGGCGTTTTCTAAGTTGGTTAAGCGTTCGGCACGTGTCAGCCCTTGTTGACTGATAGCATCATCGATACGTTCTACGCCTTGCCAAAGTGGAATGTGCCAATGCTTAGACAATTGCGCGACTAAAATACTGACCGGGTCAAAACCTCGTTTAATAAGGCGTTGCTCCGTCGTCGGCATCGCAACAATGACACTATTATCCTGATGACAGCCGTGCGGCCTAGGCAATTGACGTAATACATGTAGCAATAACGGCAACTTGGTCATATCTTCATGATGCTTAAAAGCACGAATAGCTTGACGTATCGGATAATCGTAATAGGTCGCTGCTTGAATAGAGAGAACAGTACCCGAAGCGATATCAACCTCAAAGGGTTTGGGTCGCCATGCGATACTGTTATGACAATCGGAGCAAAGCAAGCCGCTGTTAAAACGGTTATTAACTTGCTGGCGCAGTTTGGCAAAAAATGAATGCTTATTTGGCGGACTTGGTGAGGAATGAGTTGGTAGGTGTTGTGATTGCGACGCACTGCGATAAAGACGGCACAACTGACAGCGTATGTCCCCATACTCTGCCAGCCATAATCCAGTTTGATAAGGCGCTAAGTGTCGCATCACTCGATGCCCATCGCTGCGTTTATTCTAAAAACCTTTCCAGTCATTTAGCACGATACCAAAACCAATCGAAGTATTTTCATGGTTATAATCAATAATAGATTCGCCATAACCTTGGAATAATTGAATATAGCCGTTGACGTTTTTGGATAATGGATAGACATAGTCGATTTGGGCAGCACCCTTGTTGGTACTCGGATTATAACGCAAAGTACCGCTTAGGCTTTGCTGATCAGGCAAATCATATAAAAATTTGATATCGCCATAGCCCATGTAATCTTCGATATCTGGATTGTCCTCACTGCTAGAGCTCTCGTTATTGACGCGCGCCCATAGACGCGGTATGACCGACAATTTGCCCCACTCTGCCCCTGCCATCAGATAAGCACGGTTCCACGAGCGCGATAAGGGATCATCTTGCCCATTAGAGTGGTGAATCGCACCCGCTCCTAACATGCGCAGACGGCCACCAAAAGGCAGATCAGCTGTGACAGGCTGGGTCAAAAATATCTCTGGCTGATAATCAGTGGCGCGAAATGGTCGTGAGTTGTCTTCGTTATAAACCTGCCAGTGCGACTCTTGGGTATAACCAAACCATAAATCGGCACTGGTATCAAACAAATCCTCCATCACTTTGGTCTTTAGTGACAGCTGGAACTTTAGCTCTGTATTACGGGTGTCGTTAGAGGTAAATTCTTCTTTATCTTGCGACGGCGTGCTTGGTCCTAAATTGGGATCAAAAGTATAAAATAGCGGTAGCAAATAAGTTGGTCGGTGTGGTCTGACTGTCCAGGTACCTCGCTCGCTGTTTTTATCCAAATCATAAGCCAAACTTAACGGCGTGTATTTCTCGATATCAGCTTGGGTGACGCCGACGTTTTCTAATACTTCCGCCTCCCTTTGCGTCAATCCAACCGTATCCAAACTCTCGCCATTACCAGCTTCGTTATTTGCTGTATTATTACTGTTTGCAGAAATGGTGGTATTTTCTTCTACTAGGACAACTTGCGGATTACCAGCAAGGGTACTTTGTAGGGTTTTTGCCAAATCAACTGGTTGTTTAGTCGTGGTGTAACTCGGCGTTTTGCCTTGCTCGGCAACTTTATCAAAACAAGCCAAACGCGCACCACTGGTTTGTACTTGTGTACATTCATAAAACAGTCTTGCTTGTTCGGCGACAAACTCCTTACTAATCACCTTGTCGCTTTGAGCCGCCGCATTTGGATTGACCACGCGCTTATTGACAACTTTTGCCGCCTCATCAGTATCATACTCAAATGCGATACTCTCTACCGGTAGCTCTTCATAGCTTGGAGTGCCATTAGCGGCGTTGGCTTGTAAGGTAAAACAAGCAAGCGCTGTCCCAACCGCCATGGTTAAACAGCATTTGGACCGCTGACTGTTATTATTTTTGCCTGCTTTGTTAAGCGCTAAAGAGGGACGCTGCGGCGTAATAGGAGAAAACATAAGTGTCCTTTATCTAACTGGCATGAGCGCCAGCAGAGTCTATGAGATAATTGATATAACCATTAGCATGATTGCTAAAATAGAGTAAAAACCAAAGAAAACCAATAAATATGGACGTGTCAGGTAGCCATTACTCGTGGTAATGCGCCTTTCGCAATGTTGCTTTATTGTAATGAAAATAAGGGCACTATACTAGCGTTATTGCGAGCAAATTCTGATGTAAATAATAAGGTAAGTAGTTAAATGAATAGTAATAAATAACGTTAAACCAAGGATTTAGCGTCTATATTAAAAAAGCTATTTAGTAAGATTGAAAAAGCCAACGTCCTATTATCAAAGGACGTTGGCTTTTTAATGGGTAGAAATGATGTGGAATTTATCTACATTTAAACGATTAATTTAGCGCGGTTAAGGTTTGCTCAAACGCTGCGT
>NZ_PJBX01000008.1:0-8193 GCF_002836335.1 Psychrobacter sp. Sarcosine-02u-2
TCACGGGGTTTATCACAAACTTGCTGTCAGGTTTAATTGCTTATTGCTGGTTTCCCTATAAACCCACCATCAAAAATATGCCTCAGCAGGGACAGGTAGCAACATTGTAAATAGTATCAATGAGTTACAATGTGGCTTATCCCGAACTGGGGTTACCCCATTATTGATAGTAGATTCACTGATTTTTAAATTCTAGGCGTCGCTGTCGAACACCGAAGCAAACTTAAATAACTTATGACGCATTATCTAAAATCACTAACTCTTCATCCGTAATCAATACCATATAAACAAAAAATCGCAGCAACGGAGAAAATTGCCATTTATCATTTACAGAGGATCTGTTATCAATCAAAGCGATTCCAATGTTGAACGTACCCATACTATCTTTACTGATGCTACGCAATCCCTTCATATCAGCTAAATTAAGATGGACTTGTGATGCCGCAGGATGAGCAACTAGCCAATTTTTCGCTGGCAGTAATTGTTTGGCAATTTTGATAAAACGTCGTAACGCTTTCTTTTCTTTGATTGAAAAAGGAACAAACGCCTTACTGTAAGATAGATGCTCTTGGCATAGAGCTATAAACCACTGCCAATCATCTAATGAGTTATCTCGTAGTTTTTGAGCACTGCTTTGCAGTGAAGACAGTAATCTATAATCACTTTTGTACTGAATACTTTTTGGAAGGCCATTTGTTCCAATGAATCTAGGGTTATCATGGCTCGAGGTCACATTGGCTACTTTTCGCGCTCGATTTATAATGATATCTGCGTCGTGTAAATCAATATTAACCATTATTGCAGCCTGCTTTAAAGCTATGCCTAAAGCATTTTGCTGTAATAAGAACCAAATGCTATTCATGCCATAGCGCATAAATAACGTTTCTGTCCTACTTTGTGAATCGACTAAAAGGGTCGTGTTTTTAATACATAAGCGAGGCGCTTCATATTTGCGCTGACTAAGACTTCGAAACAACAACTTTCGGACGCTAGTTAGGCTGACGTCGTTATGGTCGATAATGGCATCATTCTCTTTAAGCCTTTTTCTATTGATGCCAGTGACGTTGTTAATGGCAACAACTGGTAGCTTAATATTAGCGCCGCTCAGCGCATAAGTTGCCATTAAAACAGCGATATGGTTGTAATACTCAAAACTGCGCTGCGGTGATAAATGACCCATGATTCCAGATAGAGCGTACCAGCGATCTTGCGCATTAAGATGCTCACCAAGAACGCCATATTTGATCCGTTTAATGTCTTCTTCGTTATAATCAGTCAAAGCTTTAACAAGCTCAGTATCACCACATAGTACAAGTGATAAATTAGTAACCGCCGTATGTCGAAACGCATGAAAGGTTTGCTCCGGCTTATTACCTGGCTTTTTTGGGATGTCCTGTAAGATACGTCTTAGCAGTTGTAGCGGTACGTGATCATCAATTGGCGTCTTTTCAGAAGATAGTGTGAATATAAAGCTTCTAGGATTAAGACCGACAGTACTTTGTGTGTATCTTATAAATAATGCCAACTCGTCTGGCTGCAACAAAGCATAAATAGGGATTCTACGATTGCTGCCAGCTGTTTTTAAATCACGATAAGGATTACTACGAACAACAAGTGACGGAGACGGTGAATTTAGGCCTTCTATATCAATGTACCGTAATCCTAACAGCTCCTTTTTACGCATTCCTGTTCGATAGACCAGCATAAACATCAAAGCAAACATCTCTCGCTCTAGAATATCCACGCTATGCAAAATCTGTGTAATAATCGCGTGATACATATGAAGGGAAATCAACTCAGCACGAACGCGTCGACCCTCTTTTTCATAGGCAATCGTTACTTGTGGTAGATCGTAATTTTCATGAGCAAAGTTATGAAGGCGTTGTAACAGCTTTGCATAATAAGAAATATTTATGTGACGGCGAACTGTGGTTTTGTACTCCAAAATATCCTCATAGAGCACCTCAAAGTCCTCTTCATCCCAACCATCAATAGGCTGATTCATTGAAAAATACAGCCATTCATAGCCAATGCTTCTAATGTATTGCAACACGGAAGTACTTTTAATAGAATTGTCCAACTCATCTTTTAAAAGAGCCAGTATCCAATCTAAAAACACCCTCTCATTAACTGCAGTGTATTGCTCATACCTTTTTTCTATCCTTTGGATCAAAGTAAGCGGTTTATAGCCTAATCTCTTACTTTTTAGACTTCCTACAATTTTAAAATCACTAGCGATATCCGTAATCAGCTCTGAGCGCCGTACTTTTCTACCATGTAGGCTTGGAGTCGTGCTTTTATCTAATATATTTTCTGATCCTTTTATTGACAACTTTAGAATATCGTCTAAGTCGTAATTTTTTACCGATTTCTTATATTGTCCTTCTAAAAATTCTTTAAACTTCTCTTTGGTCAGCCCTGCTGTATTTTGCTTGCTACTCAGTACCGCTACGGAAGCTTGATCAATATCAGCACCATCAAGCATCTCCCAATGGTAACTTGCGTAAGACAGCATCTGCGGAAAAGTTAAAATCGTCAAACCCCCATTGTTAAGCACTGGTTTTAAAGCGTTTATCAAGTAACTCTCAGCACTTTTTTTTAAACTTTTTTCAGCCTCATCATTGATAGCCAGTTTATTTTTTGCTTGGCGATATCGTAGCAACCAGCATTGGCTGACCATATCTAGAACAATTTGCTGAGTGTTGTAAAGCTGATTTTGCGTGTTACTACGCTCATTGCCATAATACGCTTGTAGAAACCGGACTGATATTAGTAATCGCTTATTGATAAATGGCTGGTATTTTTCATTTATTAGAGCCTCAAGCCAACTTTCAAGTATGGCTTTACTATTAATGCCACCATACATGATGCCAGAGTAAACCAGCCATCCTAATATTTCTTCTAAGCTATACTCACTCGTTTGTGTCCAGTGGTGACTTACCGCTCGTACCATCTCATTAATTTGCTTACCTTTAGTGATCCAATCATTATTAATGAGGAGCGGATTAAATTTTGTGGGCAATACAGTCTTGATATTAGGATAGCGATAATCATTAAGCATAAAATGCTTGTTTTGATAGTCAATAAAACGATTTACCACTTTATAGGCTTGTTTAACTCTTTTCTCTGTTTGGCATGTCTGCGTGATGGTTTGATGAGCATAGCTTTGAAACTCTAAAAACCCTTCTGCATCTATGGGCCTGATTTGTTGATTTAAAACAATATTGAACTGTTGCAACAGCAAATCCCAACGCCACCAGCGCTTATCAAAATATATAATGCGACATCTATGCTTCTCTACTAAAAAAGTATGGCTATGATAAGCACAAGCTTTACGAGAGTATTTTTTAGTATCTTTTAGTATCTTGATATTATCAGGATACGCTTGACGTAGTTGCTCCCATTTGGTTTGAAACTTAGCAAGCAATCCAATTTCAAGCTGCTTGGCCTTCCCTACCTCTTCTAGTATTTGAGGGTCAGGGATATAAGCCTTTTTTCTTCCATCAAATTTTGCCAGTGTATCTATAATTTTAGGCAGCTTGATTTCATTTACGAGCACGACATGCTCCATTCATCATGATTGTTTTTGATATTAATTTCTTTTAAACCCAATGTCTCTGCCAGCTGTTCAAACTGATCACCCACTTGTTTAATCTGATGCTTACTAAGTGATGAGAAACGTCCTAATGCATGTTGGCGCGCTTTTTCATGACCAACAACTGCATTGATGAGCACCATATCAACGCCTAGTCTTTCAAGTTGGGTCCGTACAAAATGACGGGTCCAATAAGGGTCAGTGTCAATAATATCTTTGCTCATATGATAAGCGTCGCCTCGTTTGATGACATCAAGTGTACTGAAGTTCTCTGATAGCAGTCGCAATAATGCGATCTCATTACCTAGACGTATCTCATCAATACATTCGCTAATTTCCTGTTTCAATAAATTATTAAGCTGATAACCAATTAAATAGCTCCGGTAATCGCTTAGTAAGCGTATGAGTGTCGAACATAAAGGTATGAGTCTATGACTCTTTGATTTTCGATTGGGTTTGTCATCAATCATTAGCCAGCCAGCCTCAAGATCGATATCGCTCATCAGTCCGATACCGTTATTTGGTCGTACACCCGTCAATAAACAAAGTACAAACCATACGAAAATGCTGATACGATTAAAATGTGTATTGGCATCAGTACTGCTGTCCGCCCATGCTTGCAGCTCAGTGATAATCTCACGAACATAATTTGGCGTAAATGCAAATCCAGAACCTAACGTGTACTTGTGCCAAGGGGTGATATATGACATATCAAAGTGATTGTCTTGATTGAATATACTCAGCGCTAATTTATAGTGAGACAAAATCTCTTCGCTAAGATGACTGCTGTAATACATGGCTGGAGCTTGAGAGGCAGGCGTTCTGCAAATCAGGTCAGCGATGTGAGCATTGCTGTTTGGCGTGTAGCGAGAAAGCACCACATGCAGTGCAGTCTCAATACGATTCGTTGATAAGTACGGCAAACTTATTTTAGCGCGTAGATAGGTAAGATATTCTTGAATACCATTATCTGATGGTAGCTCACCTGTTAATATTTCATCGATAAGCCATTGCGGGACAGGAATTTTAATGATGTCAAGCTGATTTTCATACTTACTACCATTAAACGCTTCTTGCCGTTTGGTAATACCAAGCGAATGATGAATGTAGCTTCGATTCAAACCAATTTTAAAAATACTCGGATGACCAATGTATCCTGCAATAGTTAAAGATTTAATGGGCAACGCTGTAATCATAGACAGCAACAAAATGTAAGCACAGTCCCGATTGGAAGTGTTGGTTGAAAACTGAGTATCTTGGCAAAGCGCTGAAAATATCCGCTGATAGCTGGACTTTGGTAGTACCCGAACGTTTGAATTGAGCGCGAGTTCTTGTTGAGAAATGTGGTTTTGTTGCAGCGATAAGTCTATCGTTTGGAGCGGAAAAGACAGCCCTTTTGGCAAGTCAGTAGTGACTTCATAACTTATAAAGGGCGGGTCATAATGATCAATACTTTCTTCATATGTGGTGGTTAAGCCCTCATAACTCTCAGTCATCGCCGTATAAAACTGCGATTGCGACTCTAATACGAAATCTTCAAAATGTTCATCATTCGACCCTAGGTCATTTTGAACATTATTGACTGCTAACAATACAGGTTGATTGGCTAGGCTAATAGGCTTTATCTGGTTATTGGGTTCTATTTTTAGACGTTTTTTCACATAGTGAGCATCTTGATAAGACGCTATGATCTTATTAATTTGTCTGACATCAGGAAGCTTTAAAAACTCTTTTTGTGTACGATCACCATACTTAATCGCTAAACGCTTTGACACATCTTGTAGTGATATCAAGATATTATCTACTTTTTGCTCTGGTATCTCAGGAAGCTCACGCCAAATCCAGGTTCGTGTTGCTGCCTTTGAGAATTGAGCCAGTTTAAATTGCATCAAAATATTGTGCATATGCGTCTTTTTGCCATGATATATAAGCAAAACCGCAGTGTGTAACGCAATTGCAAGCCAATACAGCTTCTGCCGAAGACGAACGGTTTGACGACGCTTATACATGATATTTTGCATCAAAATTAAGACTTGCATTATAAGCGGCTTTTCACTGAGCTCAGATCTGCCAATGTGCATATCACGCTCGGCAACCGGTCTCTCATGCAATATTTTTATCACTTTATTAATCAGTTGCTCTTGGTGATCAGCATTGCAATAACCTTCCTGAACCACTGCTACGATATCACCAATAGCTGCTACTGCCCTTTCTCTATTCTTAAAATCGTCATGATCGCCTTGGTGGTTGATGGTCTGTTTGATAACGTCGAGACTCGGTACATCGCGAAGATGGTAGTGAGACTTAATAGTTGACATTATTTTTGTCCTTTTTATAACGTTTATAATAAGTCTGCTCATGAATGTTAATAAGATTACAAAAAGTACCGATAGAGAATTTTTTTGAGCTAAAAAGCTGCTGGTTTATATCAGCAGTGAGAAATCTATTTAAATGAATATAAATTAACCTGATATCTAAATATTTTTGATATCTACATATAATGTCAATCAATTCATAAAATGCATATTTAACCTCGAATTGCGCTTCATTAATTTTTACTATGGATACTTTCTCTGCGCACAACTCTTGGTTAAGATCTACAGTTTTTAACAGATAAAAAACTTCAAAGTTATTCACTAATTGTATTACTTCGCCGGTTTTTATAAATAGTATAGGCTTGGCTAGCGTCAGATTTTGATAAGCTATAAATGTGTTCGAAGATTTAATTTGCGGACGAATGAACTGATTATAGATTTCAAACAATTTGACGATATCATTAACAATCACGACTGAAGTCTTTTGTAACTTAGCAATAGTGACATTATCCATTTTATATTCCTCTAAAATTTGACCTCTACCCTTGTTAAATACCTTACAACCTTAAAGGATATTAAAAAAGCTGCTCTGAGAGATAAGCGTCAATTGGTGTCGCATATAATTAATTCTGATTTTGATGCTAAAGTGGATGAGAATGACTTGTATTCTAGTTAATCCCCTTACTCACGAGGAACAGGGCTGGTAGCGTAAAGTGATGTTAGCATGCAACGTTTTTATAGCGTGTCGGCTCAAATACTTAAACATCGTAATGATTACTACAAAATATTAGAGCGTACTCAAAAAGGGAATGCAGATGTTACTGAATGGTTGATTTGGTTTTTACAAGCTTTAGAGTAAACACTATTATGCGCACAGAAAACCACGGATAAAATCATCAGTAAAGCCAGCTTTTGGCAGACCCACCGTCAGCAACTATTGAATCCAAGGCAAGTAAATATGGTCAATGTACTGTTGATTAGTGTTTAAGGCAAACTCATGATCAAAAAAAAAGGGGGGGATAATGACGAAGTGTTCGGCGAATACTGAATTGAAAGCTATTAAGGATTTGGTAGAAAAAAGCATATTAGAGAAGTCTACTGCTTAAGGGCGCAGTACGAGTTATGAGCTAGTCTTATAAAGCTTACTCTCTATCGTAAAAAAACAGTATGACCAAAGAAAAATCAATATACTCGAGAATTCTAAGTTAGTCAGATATCCCTGACCACAGGGGGCCCTCAGTGCCTGCTACTAAAAAGGTTGGCTGCTTATTTTTAAGTTTTGTTAAAAGCTCTATTTCTGTTAGACGTTCATAGATCTTGATTAGATTACCATCAGGATTTTAATGCACAAATCACTTATCACACTGATGTCATCGAATAAGGTCAATAAACTGGCTCATGCCATCTAAGATCCTTAGCGCATATTCGCGTAAATTAATAAATAGATTTCTATTGAACTTTTTTTAATGTTTTTTAGTATCACCAACAATCTTGTCCATCAAGGCAAACAACAGGCCTGAAAGTACAAACGTCATATGAATAATCACTTTCCACATCAACCTATCAGCATCACTCTCGCTCATCTCTTTGGGTATATCCATAAATGATTTAAGAAGATCGATAGCAGAAATGGCAACAATAGCACCGATGACTTTAAGTTTTAGGCCAGAGAAATTAATTTTTCCCATCCATTCAGGACGATCCTCATGATCCCCTGTATCAATTTTTGAGACAAAGATTTCATAACCACTGAATATAATGATGAGTAACAAACTTGCGACCAATGACATGTCGATAAGAGCTAACGCACCAACGATCACATCGGCTTCAGACGCACTGAGCACATGGGTGATCATATGCCACATTTCTTGGAAAAATTTGATAAATAATAAAATAATACCGAGTACTAATCCCAAATAAAATGGGGCTAGTAGCCAACGGCTATTAAATATGATTTTCTCTAATCTTTGCTCAGTTTTCTTTAGCATAGGGATCTCTTAAGGTTTTCGATGGTATTAATTACAAGGCTTAATATGATGACAATCACATTATTGGTAATCGCAAATGCATTAATCATGCTTTCAAGGCTGAATGGGAGGTTAAGGACTTCAAAATATAGAAAATAATAATACCTTTCCTCATAATTGCGCTGGTTGCTTATGCTACTATAAAACTGAGCCTTCTATTGCTCAATTTTTTATGCCCATTTTTCTTAACGATTACTCTAACTTTTATAAGGAAAGACACTGATGTGGTTGGCAATACTTGCAGTAGTCGTAGGAC
>NZ_PJBX01000009.1:0-7935 GCF_002836335.1 Psychrobacter sp. Sarcosine-02u-2
GTTTTTAAAATTTCAGTTAAAACAATTAAAATTTTAAATTCTATAAAAATCAAAGGCCTACGATAAGTTGAGATTGGCGTTCTTAAAGCACTTACTTACGCCCACGCTTCCAGCTGAAGCCCCAATTAAAAGCTTTGTCCATTTCTTGGTGACCTTGAAAATATTGATTGATACGCTCAACATTGATACTGCCTTGCTGATTGACCAAACGCGCAATTGCGCACATCGGCAAATTACTTGTGCCTTCTGTCAAACGAGTTTCAATCGGTGGCTGCTCGGGTACATGAATGGTCACGACACCATCGGTTTGCGCCCAATTTGGTACGCCTTCGTAAATAAAAGCAAAGATAAAGACTTCTTCAATCTGCGACCACTGTTGCCCGTTGATATCGAGCCACTCACCGCCGCTGACTTGTCCGGTTCTATCATCGGCACGGAGCAACACATAAGGCGCTGATTGTAACTTACCAAAGCGATTGCCCAAGGCCTGAATCAGCGTCTTTTCGCCATTTTTCAGATGAATCATCGCCCCGACATCAAGGTCAATACCGCCCGCTTTATGCTGTTTAAATAAATCGCCGAGCAAGCCTTTTTTGGGGGCTGATTTATCGCTATTTGGGCGCTGATTCCAGTTAAGGTTGACAGAGATTTTACCAAAATCATCGCGTTTCTTTAGATTGATGCTAGATTGGTTCTTGGTTAAGGTGATTTTACTGAGATTAATTGACGGATTTTGAGCAGCGCTAGGAATTGGCGGCGGCGTAGTTGTTTGCGGCGCACTACCCGCTTTTTGCGTGTTGATTGGCTTTTGTGTATTGATTGGTTGAGCTTGAGCTGGCGCTTCATCGGCAATCTCAACACCGAAATGCTCAGACAACGGCTTTAAGCCACCTTCAAAACCTTGGGCGATAAAACGGAACTTCCAGCTACCTTGGCGACGGTAACATTCCGCTAAGATAATGGCTTTTTCATTACGTCCGGCGGCACTTAACTGGCAAGTCATCAGCACTTGGCTGCCTTGTAGAACCTGAATATCCACATCACCAACTTGCGCCAGCGTTTGCGCACTAGAAAACGCAAGGGCAATCTTCTCAATACTCGCTGGCTGCGCAGGTAAATTAATATCAAAAAATCCATCGCTATCATGTCCACGGAAACTTACACTGCCATCATCGCTACGCGTCTGCCCATAAAATATCATGTCGCCATCGCCGCGTACTTTACCGTTAGTGGTCAGGCGATAAGCGGCGCAATCAATGGCACTTTGGCTTAAAATACGGATGCTAATGTTATCGGTTGGCAGCGGCGCATTGGCACCAGCAATCAGTTTTTGAGGTTGACTCATCATTTATCCTTTAGGTTATTTATTATTTGTTGATATGGATGCTGTTGACTATCGCACTATAGTAGCATGGATAACAGCTGATTTTTACAGCGCACGCCCGTTCAACAAAGCATTAACCAGCCGGCAAAAACATTTTTACAAATCCTTAATGCTATTTTGTTAGCAGCATTTATAACGCTTAGCATTTGTATATAATAGCCTCTATTTTAGGTAATATGATAACGCGCTGAACGACTGACCCTCTTCAAGACTCAATTCTAGTTGTTGCACTCTATAAATTTTAATAACGCTGAGAGAATTATGAAACCCCCTGCTAACCAAAGCCCTCATACAACGTCTACTACGCCATCTGCCGTTTGGTTAGCGGAAGGTCAGTCAAGCCAGCGTGATATGCTCGCCAGCCTACAATCCTTCAAAGCCCAATCTGAGACGCCATTTAACATTATCGCGTCACACCGCCATAATAGACCTGAGATTTTTGAATTTGCTGATAGCGTTTACCGTGAGCCCTCTGCAAGCGCCATAGATAGCGATGAGCAAGCAATGTTTGAATCTGCTAAGCCATTGATGCCGCGTGGGCAGTTTGTCTTAGAGCAAGCCAAAAATAACAACGTTAAAGTGCTACTCACGGGGCGCAATGGCATTGATTATGAAGCGCATCGTCAGGCATTTGAGGCGGCGGGCATTCGTTTATTGACTGGCGCGACGAGTGTGGCGGCGTTAGAAGCGATAGATGACAAATTTGCCTTTATGCAGCAGTGTCATGAGCATGATATTCCCGTCGCCGAAGCGTGGCGCTTTGATAATGTCGCAGAGCTTGAGGCGTTACTTGCTAGGCACGGTCATCAGCCTTTATGTGTCAAACCGGTGACAGGTATTTTTGCCCAAGGGTTTTGGCGACTTGATACCGACAAGGAAGCTGACGCACGATACGATAGCTTTGAACATTTATACTTTACCGAAGAGAAAAAAATCAATACCACGCAGTTTATTCATGCCTATGCAAACAGTCTGATGGTGCACGAGCGCCCAATTCCTATGTTGCTGATGCCATATTTATCAGGGCAAGAGTACTCTATCGATGTCGTCTGTGAATACGGCGAAGTATTGGCGGCTGTTACTCGTTATAAAACAGGAAAAATCCAGCATATCGGCTACGAGCAAGCGGTCATGGGTGTGATTATTCCACTGATTAAAATGTTTGGCTGTGATGGCATCGTTAGCGTGCAGACCAAGGCCGATGATGACGGTCAGCACCGCGTACTTGAGATTAATAGCCGTCCCTCTGGTGGTATCGGTTACACCACTCATAGCGGTGTTGATTTAACCCAAATTGCATTTGGCTATTGGCTTGGCTTAACCGCTAAGCCAAAGCTTGCAGATATTGCGCAGCAAATCATTCCCTGCCAAGTACGCTCAATTATGGTTAGCGTAAAGATTGAAGAAGATGCTACCGAGTAAGTAAAAATAACGATTAACAAATTGCAAGACCGAAGGAAAATAAATGCCAAATAAGCAACACAGTACGACCATCCCCCTACCACGCGGCACTCTTGATTTAACTTATCAAACCAATTCAGCTACTGCAAAAGATGGAATAAAACCAAGCAATCACTATCAATTAGAAGACTTGCTTGGATTTGCGCAGCGTATCAATCCAAAACGCGCGTTTTTATTTGTATCAAAAGTCTTAGGTCGCCATATTCCAGTCGCGCCTAGCACCATGCGTCATGCTTTTACGGATTTGGCAAACCTAGTACCTGATGATTTGCCTGAACCCATTTTGGTTATTGGTATGGCAGAGACGGCAGTTGGTTTATCTGCGGGCGTACATCAAGCGCTACAAACGCGTTACCCCAGTGCTTTATTATTAAACTCTACGCGTCATACGCAACATAACGAGGATAATACTGAAACCTTGCTAACGACTTTTAGCGAAGATCACAGTCATGCCAGCCAGCACTTAATTTATCAAAGTGCAGATACAGTAACGCAAGCGCAGCTACTAGCGAGCAAAACCTTGATTATGGTGGATGATGAAGCGTCAACGGGCAATACTTGCGTCAATGTCGTCACCGCCCTCCGTAACGCAGGGCTTGATAATTTAGAGCAAGTACATCTGACCACTTTGGTCGATTGGTCATTAAATCAGAACCAAAGTAACGCTAATGACGATACGATTGCTACGCGATTGCCAAATATCGATTTCCATCGTCATCACTTGTTATCTGGCGCGTGGCAATGGACGGATGCGCCCAACCCTGAATCCATTACCATGCCATCGGTCGACACCACTGAGGCTGGCAGTCATACGCTAGGTGATACTGGCAATTGGGGGCGCTTCCCAACGCTAGATAGTACCGATGGTTTTGATAATTACCTTTTACGGTTTCAAGCTGCCCTTAACGTTTTTAATCAGCAAGCCCAACTTGAGAAAGAACAGCTTGAGAAACGACAACTTAATAAAAAGCAGTTGCCCAAGCGGATTTTAGTATTGGGCAGTAATGAGTTTGTTTGGTTACCGTTTTTATTGGCTGAATGGCTTGAGACACAAACTCAAAACGCTACGGTTAAGTTTAGTGCCTTAACCCGCTCGCCGATTGCCCTTGGTGGGGCGATTAACACGATGCTCAGTTTTAGCGATAACTATGGGCTTGGTATGACCAACTTTGCTTATAATGTTGAGCCTAGCGATTGGGATTTGATTGTCTTGTGCGTGGAGACATCGGCGGATAGCGTTGATGAGATGTGGAAAGATTTGGATAATGTGCTGGTGGTGAGTCCGACGCTTTAAGCTATTTTATAAAAGCTAGCTTACAAAGGCTATCCTATTAAAACTATCCTTTAAACCCTACTTTACTTTTCACATTTACGCACGCTTTTATGGCAAATACTATGACTAGCCCATTTTTTCAAGCCAATCCCGATATTATCAAACCCTACGCGCTGATGGATTTGGACGATACACTTTTTCAAACCCAACGCAAAATCGATGCGTGGGAATTACCAACGTCTGAACCTGAAAACTTAGTTTGCGCGACTATTAACAAGCAAGGCAAGCCACTAAGCTTTATGAGCCAGCGCCAAGCCGCGTTCTTTAATTGGTTACTAGCTAGCACTGATCTGATAGTGGTCACTGCACGCGATCGCAGTGAAATTAAACGTGTTAAGCTGCCTTTTGATAGTTGGCAAGTCTTAACACACGGTGCGATTATTCTTGATAGAGACGGTGCGCTACAAATTCAGTGGCAACAGCGTATGCATAGTGCACTTGCACCACTGCAAGATAAATTGCAGCAGCTAAGCCAATTATTTGCCAATCACAGTAGAAATGACAACAGCCAGCTGATATTTACACCGCATATCGATCACTTTAATGATGGCGCTGTTAATGAAGCGCTGACCATTTATCTGGCTATTAAGCATGCGCAAAAGGACCATCAAGCGTTAGTAGAGCTCGCTAAAAAGTTGCCAACGTTAATACGTGACTTTGAGCAAGATTTTTATGTGCATGTGAATGCGAATAATCTGGCGATATTGCCGCACGCGGTTCATAAACGTCATGCGGTACAGTTTTTATTAGTCCAGCATTTAGACCATCAGCGTCCGAGCTTTGGTTTTGGTGACAGCTTGGCCGATTTGCCATTTTTGCAATTGCTTGACTGGTACGGCATGCCCAATCGTGGTCAGCTACACGACAATTTTAGTTCTTAATAGTTTTTAAATAATAACAATAGTAGTAGAACTCATTTTTTTAAGTAGAAACCATCTTATGACCCATCCTATAACGAACCCTAATATGCGAAAAATGCAGGAATATGGCTCAGGCAGCTATCTTGCCAGCGATGTGACTGTGCTGCTTGATATCGTTGATAAAAACGCCGTTGCTGATGTACCAGTGAGTCAAAAAGAAGCGCTCATCCAAAGTGGACAGCGCCATTATTCCGATATGTTGACATTAGAGCATGCGCCAACTGTCATGCATGAGCAATTGTATCAGCAGGCATTAGCGCAAGGTACCACGAGAACCGCGACAGATATTGCTAACTTGGCTTATACGTTACATCATATTTTTCAGCAAACGGTAAGTACTGAACGTCCATTAATATTAGTCAGCTTGGTACGCGCAGGTTTACCCATTGGCGTATTGTTGCAGCGTGCCCTATTAGACAATGAAAGGTCAGATCCTAATAGCAGCTATGCGTTGCCAAGTGTGCATTATGGTATCAGTATCATTCGCGATCGCGGACTTGATCCAGTCGCGCTACAGATGATATTGGACGCTCATCCAGACAGTGCCATCGTATTTGTCGACGGCTGGACGGGCAAAGGGGCAATTTATCAAGAGCTGGCTCGTAGCTTAGACGTCTTTAGCAACCCTAATCATCCAAACTTTGCCAATATTTTCCATCAAGGCAAGGATGTTATTCCTCTATTAACCCTTGCAGACCCCGCAGGCGTTGCTTGGTTGGCGGCAAGTGAGGAAGATTGGCTGATTCCATCAGGGTTATTAAACAGCACGGTATCAGGGTTGATATCACGCAGCTTATATACCGAGCCGCAATCGGGGCTACATCGTAGCGTCTTTTATGATAACTTGGTTGCGGTAGATCATAGCTTAGCCTTTGTTGATCATATTGATAGCACGCGGCGGGCTTTGTCTACACCTCCACAATACTTGCAAACGTTTAAGCAACCACGCTATCAGACCGCGGATTTAATTGATACGCTGGCAATTGATTATGACATTAGCAATCGCAACCGTATTAAGCCAACCATTGCAGAGGCGACACGGGCGATATTACGCCGTGATCCTGAGTGCATCTTGCTGGCCACCGCCGATCACCCAGATACCGTATTATTGCGCCATTTATGTAGCGACCGCGATATCAATATCACGGTATTAGGTGCTAAAATACTTCCCTATCAAGCGATTACGCTGATTAAGCAGCGGGCAACAGATCGCTCATGATTCATTAATGTATTGATGCCTTGATGTATTGATGCCTTGCGAAAGAAAGGCATCAATACTGCATCAGCACCGCTGTTTTTATCATACGTCCTTACGCTATGATTTCTTGCTATAACCACTCACTTATCACTATTTACGATGCCAACTATGTCCGATATGCCCCACAATGAGTCCAACCTTTATAATAACAATCAGTCTTATGCCCACCTGATTACTGAGCGTCATGCGATGCTCAAACCGCTTACCCATCACCCGTATCAACTGGGTGCTAGCCTATATATGCCTGCGACGCGGCAAGATATTTGGCAAGTCATTACGCGTGATAAATTGCCGACGATTAACAGTATTATTATCTGCTTAGAAGATGCGGTCAGCCATAGCGATGTTGAGTTGGCGCTCATACGTCTACAAACGCTGCTACATACGTGGGCGGCGCATGTCGATAGCATCAATGACCCAGCAAAAAAAAATGGCATTCAATCAAAAGCGCACACCAATCAACCAACCAGACCGCTAGTCTTTATTCGTCCGCGTCATCCCTCTATGCTAGAGCAGCTGGCAGATTTTGCCCATATTGATTTGGTTGACGGTTTTGTCATGCCAAAAGTCGATATGTATAGCTTGTCTAATTGGCGCATGGCGTCTCAGAATTTAAGCACTGAGCATTTATTGATGCCGACGCTTGAGACAGCAGCGCTCTTTAACCCGCATCACAATCAAGAATTGGCGATTGGCTTTAAAGAAGCTTTTAGCCAGCCCGTTTTTGCCCTGCGTATCGGTGGTAACGACTTATTTGCCGCGCTGCGTTTACGCCGTCCTAAAAATAGCATCGTTTATGATACCCCGATTGGTACGCTCGCCTATCAGCTGCTTGGCTGCTTTGTACCGCATGGTTTTTATCTTACCGCACCGGTATTTGAATACTTAGAACAGCCAACGCTGTTTATGAAAGAGCTGATGCGTGATGTGAACTTAGGACTGGTCGGCAAAACGGTCATTCACCCAAGTCAGATTGCGTTGGTACAGCAAGCGTATTGCGTGCCTTTAAGTACCTTGGATGAAGCCCAAGCAATTTTGCATAGCGAGGCAAAAGCGGTCTTTAAATATAACGATACCATGCTTGAGCCTGCCACGCACCGTGCATGGGCCACAGAAATCGTCAATCGCGCTGAGGTCTTTGGCACCCTTGATGATAACAATACTGACTATACGACCCGCTTATAAACCAAGACATTAGCCTGACTCTTTTATAGTATTTTTTAAAACTGCCGCTTTAGCGTTAATCTGCTAAATGGTTTCAATAAAAAAGCCGTTATCCTATTTAAGATAATGAACTGACCCCCTAAACTTAGACAGTTTAAGTTTGCATCAAGGACTGAGCTCTGTACTTAACAGGGCTCAGTCCTTTTAGTTTAAGCTGAATTCTCTCATGGTTATAGTAGTGAATATAGTCATGAATCTGTTTTTCCAAAGCCTCAATCGAGGTCGGCTTTTCAAGGTAAATAGTCTCACACTTTAGCGTACCGAAGAAGCCTTCCATCAATGCATTGTCTAAGCAGTTCCCTTTTCGGCTCATACTTTGCTTAATATGATTCTCTTTAAGCGTATTCGCAAACGT
>NZ_PJBX01000011.1:0-7193 GCF_002836335.1 Psychrobacter sp. Sarcosine-02u-2
AAGTTACAATGTGGCTTATCCCGAACTGGGGTTACAATAACCGAGCATAATATCCAATCTATCCTTCTATCCATGTCATTGTTTAATACTAATGTTTAAAAACGCAAATGTAGCATAAGACAAGCATTTAAAAATAGAAAGAGTAATTTAACCCATAAAATCCGTCACGACTGTAACATAAAATACAATTAAGCTAACTTCCTATTTAAAACCTTACTCCTCGTGAGGTTTTTGTATTATAATAGAGAAATAATGTTACCAGTTATATTCTGACTCTAACGTTATCTAATGGTCACTAATGCCATCCCTCATTAGAAACTGACCAATAACATCTATTATGTTGAGGAACTTAACGATGAAACTACAATCCCTAGTTTTAGCTGCTGCAACTGCCCTTACTATGACCACTGCTTTTGCGGTACCTGCTGGTACTTGGTCTATCGCTGCTGGCGCACATTATGTTGACCCTAAAAGTGATAACGGTACTTTAGCAAACACTGATCTTGGTTTAGTTGCGAATGTCGATGTTGATGGCGATGTACGCCCAACCATCAGTGGCGAATACTTTATCGCCAATAACGTTGGTGTTGAACTACTAGCAGCCATTCCATTTCATCATGATTTCACTTTAAATGATGCTACTGGTAACGAATTGCTTACAGGCAAAACTCAGCATTTACCACCTACTCTTTCTCTACAATACCACTTCGATGGCTATAACCTACCTATGAATGTAAAGCCATTCGTTGGTGTTGGTGTGAACTACACCACTTTCTTTAAAGAAAAAATTTCTAACGGCGCCGATTTAGATCTTGATGATAGCGTTGGTGTTGCTGGTCATATTGGTCTAGATATACCATTTGCGCCTACTGAGTCTTTCCGTATTGATGCGCGTTATATGGACATCAAAACCGATGCTAGCTTAAATATTGACGGAACTAAGTATGAACTTGGTGAAGTAGATATCAGCCCTTGGGTATATGGCGTTGCTTTCGTAAAACAGTTCTAATATAGTCCATTGCTATAAACTGAACGCCATAAATAAGAGAAGCCAGCTTAATAGCTGGCTTCTTTGTGTCTGCAAATATCTTTTATTTATTCATAAATGAGATATAAAAAAGACCATCCGCAGACAGTCCTTTTAACAATATATCTAATTATAATGAATAAGCAAGCCTATAGCAAAATGCGGCGTGGATCTGCCAATAAGCTTGCGATATAACGGGTAAATACCGCAGCATCAGCGCCATTAATCACCCGATGATCGTAAGATAAAGATAACGGCAACATCAGACGCGGCTCGAAAGATTGCTTACTAGCATTCCAACGCGGCTGCATACTGGCTTCTGATACCCCTAAAATACCTACTTGCGGCCAATTTACCAGTGGCGTAAACGCCGTACCGCCTAGATTACCTTGACTAGAGATGGTAAAGCTTGCGCCTTGTAATTCTTTAGCCGTGAGCTTCTTATCACGCGCTTTGACCGCAAGCTCACCTATCTCAATGGCGATTTGCTTTAAGCCTTTATCTTGCACATTTTTGATAACAGGTACAATCAGGCCATCATCCGTCGCAACCGCAATACCCATATTGACGCTTTTACGTAAGATAATTTGGGTATTATCGTCACTCAAATGACTGTTAAAGCGCGGATGCTGGGTTAATGCATAAGCAGTTGCTTTAACCACGAAAGCTAAAATCGTGAAGCCGATACCTTCCGCTTTCATAGCGCCTTTGAGCTCACCACGTAACTTTTCAGTTTCCGTGATGTCTGACAAATCAAACTGCGTTACTTGCGGCAGCAAAGTATTGTAATTGAGCTGCGGTATCGAGACTTTTTGTAGGCGGCTTAAATCTTGTACTTCGCTCTCGCCCCATATCTCAGCATTGCTCATATCAGGTAAGCTTGGCAGGCTCGAGCTTACAGTACTACTACTGGTAGGCGCAGTTTTTTGCTTGCTTAAGCTGTCTTTTACATGGGCAAACAAATCTTCTTTTAAGATACGATCGTTAAGCGCCGAACCCGTCACTTGAGTAATATCAACGCCTAGCTGACGCGCAAGTTTACGCACGGCAGGACCGGCATAAATATCGACCATTTTTTCATTGACTTGCGATTCGGTTAGCTTAGCATTTGCAGCGCTAGTATTAGTCGTAGATTTAGCGGCTTGTTTAGGCTCACCAGTCGTTTGCTTGTTGGCTTTTTGGTCTAAATCAGCGCTTTTATCTTCTGCTTCAGCTGGCTTGGACGCTTGCGTCTCAGAAGTATCAGCCTTAGATTCACTAGCATTATTACTGCCGCTCTCTGAACCTTCACCAATAATCACGATAAAGTCTTGACCATTGGCGACCATATCACCCGCTTGCACCAATATTTTTTCAACCTTGCCTGCTTCTGGTGCTGGCACTTCGACCGACGCTTTATCAGATTCAATGAGCAAAATGGATTGATCCGCCGTGACCATGTCACCGACACTGACCATAATCTCAGACACTTGCGCTTCATCAACACCTAAGTCTGGCAAAGCATGCGTGGTTGCTTTTCCTGCTTGCTCGCCTGCTTGGTTTGCTGGTTGAGAAGTATTTTCCTCAGCTGGATTAGTATCTGCTTGCTGATTATCCTGCGCTTCACTTTGTTTGTCGGCAGCAGCGTCTGTTTTGTTTTGTGTATCAGCGTTAGTGATTTGGCTGTCACTGTCGCTTTCGATTTCACTGTCAGCATCAGTATCGCTTTCAAGCTCAATGAGCACCATGCCTTCGCTGACTTGATCGCCAACTGCCACGCTAATTTTAGTGACTTTACCGGCAGCCGAGCTTGGTACTTCTACTGAGGCTTTATCAGATTCTAATAAGATAATATTGTCGTCTTTTGCAATAACGTCGCCAACTTCGACCATAATCTCACTGACTTCGGCGCTATCAACACCCAAATCGGGGGCTTTAATGTCCATCCGTAATTCTCCTTATATTATTGTTGCCTTGTCTTTGGGCTATTCTTTGACGTCGTCATCATTGAGTAAGGCGGCATCGGCTGGATCTTCTGCGCGGCCTTCGCTGCTTATTTCGTCATCATCTTCACTGACAAACTCTGGCACAGGGTTCGGATGTACATTGTCAGGGCCTGGGGCATCTGGGAAATGATCATAATGAGGCTGTTGTTGCCATGCAGGCGGTTGATCCGCTTCGATACCAAAGCTTGAAATCGCATCTTTTACCAGACGCATCTCAACTTCACCTTCATCAGCTAAGCGCTTAAGTGTCGCAACCACAATGTGCGCGGCATCGACATGGAAGAAGCTACGTAATTGTTCACGAGTGTCTGAGCGACCATAGCCATCAGTACCTAAAGTCGTATAAGGGCGATTGTCAGGCAACCACGCGCGGATTTGTTCTGGATAATTGCGCATATAATCGGTCGCTGCGACGACGATACCTTCGTGCGGAGCAAGCTGTTCGGTCACCCATGGCACCACTTCTTCATCCATTGGATGCAGGCGGTTATAATCATCACAAGCCATACCATCGCGGGTTAGCTCATTAAAGCTGGTCACGCTCCAGACGTTAGATGAGATATTAAACTCATCTTTTAGTATTTTCGCCGCTTTTTGCACTTCACGTAAAATAACGCCTGAACCTAATAGCTGAACTTGGCTTGAACCATTGTCTTCTAGCAAATACATACCACGCTTGATGCCTTCTTCGACACCTTCTGGCATGGCAGGTTGTTCGTAGTTTTCATTCATTAAGGTTAAGTAATAATAAACACGCTCGCCCTCACCATACATGCGGCGTAGACCATCATGCATAATCACTGCCAGCTCATAACCGAAACAAGGGTCATAAGTCACGCAGTTCGGTACGACGTTAAATAAAATCTGTGAATGACCATCTTGATGTTGCAAGCCTTCGCCGTTTAGCGTGGTACGGCCAGCCGTTGCGCCAAGTAAGAAACCTTGCGCCTGACAGTCACCTGCTGCCCATGCCAAGTCGCCAACACGCTGGAAGCCAAACATAGAGTAATAAATATACAGTGGAATCATCGGCAAGGCGTTGACAGAATAACTGGTTGCCAGAGCAATCCATGTACTCATTGCGCCCGCTTCGTTAATGCCTTCTTCTAACATATGACCATCGATGGCTTCTTTATAACCCATTAAAGCTTCACTATCCTCTGGCGTATATTTCTGTCCAGAAGCTGAATAAATGCCCAATTGGCGGAACATACCTTCTAGACCAAAGGTGCGCGCTTCATCAGGAACAATAGGTACGACGCGATCTTGAATGTCTTTATTTTTTAACATCGCTGCTAGTAAACGCACAAACACCATGGTAGTCGATTGCTCTTTACCATTACTGCCTTTTAGCACGCGATCGAAAATAGACAACTCTGGAATATTTAATGGAATATGACCACTACGGCGATTGGGCAGATGACCACCCAAGGCTTCGCGGCGACCTTTTAGGTACTTCATCTCCAGCGAGTCTTCTTTTGGACGATAAAACGGTAGCGTCTCTAACTCTTCATCGGTAAATGGCAAGTCAAAGCGGTCACGGAAGTACATCAAAGCTTCATGATCGAGTTTTTTGATTTGATGCGTCTTATTGACCGCTTGTGCTTGATTAGACAAGCCATAGCCTTTTACCGTTTTTACCAAAACTACGGTCGGTTGGCCTTTGGTTTTCATCGCTTCACTAAAAGCCGCATAGACCTTCATCGGATCATGACCGCCACGGTTTAAGCGTGAAATATCATGGTCAGACAGCTCGTTTGCCATCTCCTCTAGCTCAGGATATTTACCAAAAAACTCTTTACGGGTAAATTCAGGCGTACGCGCTTCATACAACTGATATTCACCGTCGACCGCTTCTTCCATGCGATATTTAAGCACGCCGGTGGTATCTTTATCTAACAAGGTATCCCACTGACCGCCCCAAATTACCTTAATCACGCGCCAGCCTGCACCGCGGAATACCGACTCAAGCTCTTGAATAATCTTGCCGTTACCGCGTACAGGACCATCGAGACGCTGTAAGTTACAGTTGACGACCCAAATTAAATTGTCCAATTTCTCACGACCAGCAAGAGAAATCGCACCCAAGCTTTCTGGCTCGTCGGTTTCACCATCACCTAAGAAGGTCCAAATCTTGCGATCTTCTTTTTCTAGCAAGCCGCGGTTTTCCATATAGCGATGCACGTGCGCATGATAAATAGACATAATTGGGCCCAAACCCATCGACACGGTTGGGAACTGCCAATAATCTGGCATCAAATATGGGTGCGGATAGCTTGACAGACCTTTACCGCCGACTTCACGGCGAAAGTTATCTAATTGCTCTTCATCTAAACGACCTTCTAAATAAGAGCGCGCATAAATACCGGGCGCTGAGTGACCTTGATAATAAATCATGTCACCGCCGAAATGGTCGCTTGCCGCCCGGAAGAAATGGTTAAATCCTGTCTCATAAAGGGTCGCACTTGAAGCAAAAGTCGCTAAGTGACCGCCTAAATCATCATCGTTCTTATTGGCACGCATGACCATAGCCAATGCATTGTAGCGAATCAGCGCACGAATTTTACGTTCAATCGTCAAGTCGCCTGGGTACATTGGCTCATCTTCGACCGCTATAGTATTGATATAAGCGGTATCGAGACGGTTGAATGGCAGCCCTTCTTGTACCGCCATGTTATATAACGCTTTTAATAAAAACTGTGCCCGATCCTTATCGGCATGTTTGATAACGGACTCAAAGGCTTCCAGCCATTCTTGGGTTTCGGTGCTATCAGCATCCTTATAATAATTCATCTTTATTAATCCTTTTTATCAGTCAGCCCTGTACGATAACAGGGTGTTATTAAATTAGAGGGTGGTACGTATCTTAATGAGCAATCGATTGACTTGATGCCTTCCCTATAACTTCCTTGCCGCATCTAAGCATTGCATTTACGTTCATGGTTATAACAGAGAATTTTAAATAAATCGTATCACTGTAGAGTAGCATTAGGCGCAAATAAACACCGTTGCAAAATTAAACGGTAGCCACTATGCAATTCTCACTATCAAATGATAATGACACTCTATTATAGGTACTTATTGTGGATTTGTTTATAGCTATGGAGAAATGCCAATATGACAAGTATTTTTGAAATAAATAGTGATTAGTTTTTAAATGAATATTTGTTTTTAGATTGGTTAAAGCTATTTATATTTTAGCGGCTGACATAACTAAGATTATTTTGGCTCTATACCAATAACTCTACCGTCTATCCTCTATAAGTATACGTTCGTCTTATTCTTATATACTAACCATGTTTCAAACACTACAATTAATATGAAGTAATATTAATTCATTATCGTTAACGGAGCTATCATGATTTTCTTTTCTAAGACATTAGAGATAAGGTTCATAGTGTATCGTTGGGTTATGTTGGCGTCCGTATTGCTATTACTTCCAGTTTCCACCGTTTTTGCGGCGACTTGTCAGTCTGGTTATATCTCTTCAACTGTCAAACCTCAAGAGTATAGCCAATGGCCATTAAACTCATTGAACTCAACAATTACGGCGACGGGCAGTACCGACCCAGATGATGATGTCTTAATTACTGGTTCAATGACACAGAATGGAGACTCCCAAAGCATCAACGGCGCAGTTAATGCCAACTCTCCTAATGGCGGCGCATTTTTTATCAAACAAAATATGCTAAGCAGAAACGATACCAATACAATTACCTATAAGTTTGACAAACCACTTCTTAATCTAAGTATGAGTGTCTATGATATTGATCGAGAATTCAGATTTTTCGATTATAATTGGAAAGACAAACTAAAATTTATAGCTAAAGATAAAGTTGGTCAAACTGTTTCACCAATATTCTCGAACAATGGTGAATATGTGACCGCTTCAGGAAACACCGTAACTGGGGATAGTCGATTTGGAACGTTTGGTACATGTAGCGATAATGACTTTAGTTCCTCTTGTAAAATCACCGCCTCTTTTGACCAACCTATCACAGAGCTAAGCATTGAATATGGAAATGCTAGCGATGCTATATCAGATCCAGTTGAGCAAAACATTGAAGTGACGTTCGATGATTTCTGTGTGCCATTGCCAACCTACACTATCTCGAAAGATGATGGTCTGACTAGGGTGTGTTGACAATTACCGTAAATGGATAATCGTCGCTGCTAAATAT